>NZ_JAKGAW010000003.1:0-178347 GCF_021532475.1 Pseudoalteromonas sp. APAL1
TTGCTATGGTCTATAAGCAACGAAGCAGCAAACCAGATGCGGGTTACCAAGTTAAAGGCGGTAATATTGGTTTAGCACTGGCCGCCCTGTTTGGTGTGCTTATTATTAGTGCTCAAGGTTTACAAATGGCGGGGCTTATTCCAGCGATTGGTTAAACAACTAATCAAATCAAAAAAGCACCCGAGGGTGCTTTTTTGTGTCTGGTTTAAGGTGAAATTAAAACACCATCGCCTTACCGCGGCCAGATGCTTCAGAGGCTGCATCTAATTTACCGTCTTTATTAATGATCACATGTAAATCACCAAAATGGCGCTCATCAAGTGTATAACCCATTTTCTCAAGGGCTTTAACAACCTTTGGTTCAAGACCTGTGTGGTATCTAATCACATTTTTAGGCCATAATTGGTGATGAAAACGAGGACTATCTACAACCTGTTCGGCGGTCATATCAAATTCAATGGCATTTAAAATAGACTCATACACAGAGCTAATAATCGTGGTACCGCCCGGCGAACCAGTTACCATTTTAACTTTGTTATCTTGAAGTAGAATGGTCGGTGTCATTGAGCTTAGCATACGTTTATGTGGTTGAATTTCGTTAGCTTTACCACCAATTGCACCAAATACATTCATCACACCTGGCTTGGCACTAAAGTCATCCATTTCATCATTCAAAATGAACCCTGCACCAGAAACAACAACGCCACTACCAAAGCTCAAGTTTATCGTGGTGGTATTCGCTACCGCATTGCCCCACTTATCGAGAATAGAAAAGTGCGTTGTTTGTTCACTTTCGTGTAAACCAGGTTTGATGTTCTCGGTAGTTGAAATGGCATCTGGACGAATTGTACTTGCTCGCTTGGCGAGATAATCATCTGCAAGCAATGCAGTTTTTGGCACTTCATAAAAATCTGGGTCGCCTAAATATTCAGCTCTGTCGGCGAATACGCGTTTACCTACTTCAGCCAAAATATGGACATAGGTTGTTGAATTGTGCTCAAGTGTTCCTTTTGGCTTTGCAAGGTCGTACATTTTTAGCCACTGTAAAATAGCAATACCACCTGAACTTGGCGGTGGCGATGTGAGCACTTCGTAACCACGCCAGTTACCCTTAATTGGTGTACGCGATTTAGCTTCATAAGCTTTTAAGTCTTGCTCAGTAATAATGCCACCATGTTGCTTCATAAACGTCGCAATGATTTTCGCTGTCTCACCTTCGTAAAAGCCTGCTTTACCTTGGTCACGAATACGCTTTAATGTGGCGGCAAGTTCTGGCTGCTTGAAAACCTTGTTTGCTTTGGCATCAGCAAAGTAATCTGAAAAGTTAATGTTAACCGACTTCTTAGCCATTCGCGCAATGTAACGCTCAATACTAGCGGCTAATTTTGGATGAACCACAAAACCTTGCTCAGCTAACTTAACTGCAGGCTCTAGCAGAGTCTTCCACTCTAAACTGCCGTGCTTTTGATGCGCAAGCCACATACCTGCAACACTGCCCGGTACACCACTTGCGTGAATACCGTATACCGACATGTTATCGATGACATTTCCTTTTTCATCAAGATACATATCTCTGTGTGCAGCAGCTGGAGCCGTCTCACGGTAATCAATAAAATCACCCTTGCCATCTTTTTGGATCAGCATAAAACCGCCACCGCCAATATTACCGGCTTCAGGTAAAGTAACTGCTAATACGAACTGTGCAGCAATTGCTGCATCAACTGCATTACCACCCTGCTCTAAAATGGCACGAGCGGTGTCGCTGCTGTAACTATCAGGCATAGCCACAGCTGCTTGCTTAGCAAGTAGTGACTGATGACAAAATAATACGGCTACGAAACATAATCGCGCTGCATACTTAACTATATGAGTCATAGAACTTCCTTTTTTATTGATGAAACTTTCACCCATTTACGCATGTTAAAGCTGGTTGGGTCAATCAGTTGTGTTCAAATGGTGTTAATTGCTCTTTTGGACAAGAGTAGAGCACCGCAGGTAATTGGCCGTGCTCATCTGTATGGTTATAGTTTTTAATAAATTTAAGCCCCAGCTTTTCCATCACTTTAATAGAGCCGATGTTATCCTTCAGTGCTGTCGCTGAGAGCGATTTAACTGTTGGATCCTGACATACCGCATGGGCAACAGCTAATGCTGCCTCAGACGCATAACCTTTACCCCAGCTCATTTGTTTAAAGCGCCAACCAATTTCTAAATCACTGTAATCGGGCTGTTCAAAAAAGCCCATAGGCCGTACTAATACCCAGCCGATAAATGTATTGCTCTCGATGATATTTACCTGCCAAAGCCCCCACCCTTTTTGCTCATTACGATATGCATCCAAGCGTGGAATGAATACCTCTTTGATAGTCTGCATACTGGATATTTTGCCACGAGTTAGATATTTCATTACCTCTGGGTCGTTATCGAGCTCATATAAAAGCTCGGCATCATTGCCATCCATTAATCGAAAACTTAAACGTGTTGTTCTAGCTATGTTCATTTTTATTTGTTTATACTGCTTGTGGAGTTGGATAACCATTAGAGAAAATTATGAAAAAATTAGCAAGCTTAGTTTTATTAGGCTGTATAGCCTTAACAGGATGTGACGATGCCGAGCAAGCAAAGAAAGATGCTAGCGAAGCAAAAGAAGAAGTAAAGCAAGCTCTTAATGACGCTTGGGGCGACGTAAAAGACGCCACCAATGAGTTTAATGATGACTCGCTGCAAGAATTACTCGAAGAGAGTAAAAAAATGGGCTTAAACATGTATGACGACGGTAAAGAGATTGCCTTAGACGCATGGATTGAAAGCAAAGAAGCAGCAGGTGAACTTACCGAAAAAACCAAGCAAAAAGCAAAAGAACTGGCTGAAGAATTAAGAGAAGCGCGCGAAAAGCGCGAACAAGAGAAAAATAATTAAAAAGAAAGGGCAAGTATTTACTTGCCCCTTTTTTGTTAGTAATTAAAGCTCAAATTCTTTTTTGAATTTTAAGCCAAATTCGCTGCGGTCGTTGCTGCGCATCACGCCAACAAAGCCAGATTGTTGTAAGCGACCTACATCATAAACTTCGTTTAACACGTTCTCACCGTAAAGAGTCACTTCAAAGTCACCGTTCGGATTTAAGTAAGAGATGTTAAAGCCAACTAATTCACGTGAATCAATGTGTTCACTTTGGTTGAAAACTGATTGACCTTGCATATCGCTACGGTAAGAGTAGTTTGCGTTTACTGCCACTGTGCCACCGTTACTTAAATCAATGAAATAAGAAGGTGCGACCATCACAGTCCAACGTGGTGTTAGTGCTGGTGAATCACCTTTACCAATACCTAATACACCGTCATCTACTTCTGTGATTTCTGAATCTAGGTAACCAATAGCACTACGTAGCGTAAAGTCATCAGTAAATGCAATTGTTGTCTCAAGCTCGATACCTTGTGCTTTAGATTCACCCGCATTTTCTACGATAGTAACGAAACCGCCACCTGCAGTTGGATCTGAGAATGGTAATGCAAGGTCTGTGTAGTCAGTAACAAACACAGCAAGCATCATAGATACATCTTCATGTACCTGACCTTTAAGGCCTAGTTCGTAGTTAATAGCTTTGGTTTCATCGAAAGAAACAAATTGATCAGGACCACCAAATGGACGCGGTGGGAAACCACCTGTTTGATAACCTTTTTGGATTTGGCCATACACGTTCATGTTATTGCTAAGCTGGTACGACGCATTTAAATCCCATGTTACTGCATCAAAATCAGCACTTACGTATTTACGTGTCGCAAACGTTGGGAACAAGGCATCGGCTTCTTTTTTATCTTTCGAATAACGTAGACCACCGCCCACCGTTAAATCGTCGCTTAGGTCATAGCTTGCATTGATATAAGCCGCGTATGAGTTAGTCTCTTGGTTGATATCAAAGTAACCGTAATCACCAAACGACGCGGTAGTACCATCATTTAAAAGGCCATCTGGTGTGTTGAATGGGCTAAATACGAACGGACCAGAACTTGTGAAGCCATCTTCATTAAAGAAGTACAAACCAGACACAAAGTCCATGTTATCGAAGCTACCGTTTAACTGGATTTCGAATGAATACTGATCTGCACCACCTTCTTCAGGGAATTCAGATAAGTTAAGAGCTACAGCGTCATCATCAAGACCACCTTCATATTCTGAGCTACGGTAGCTAGTGATAAACTTAGCTGTGTAGGTATTATTGATGTCCCAATCAGCGGTTAAAGACGTGCCCCAGCCTGAGTAAGCTGTCGACTCAATACCAGCTACCGTTGATGCTAAATCATCAGGATCGCTTGGTAACATATCTTCTGTTAGTAATGGGAAATCACCATTGAATGGGTCATTCGGATCCAGTGGCGCTGTTAATTCAATTGTGTAGGGTGATTGGCCTGATTCGTTATCAACACCATCAATTGAGAACACAAAAGATAAGTCGCTGCTTGCTTGCCATTTAAGCGCCATACGACCGCTTAACTCTTGCTCTTCACCGATTTCTTTTTCTGGGTTAGCAAGGTTAATCGCTTCACCTACACCATCGCGTTGCTTATAAGACACGCTTGCAGACATGCTTACAGTGTCGGTGAGGCTGTTATTAAAGTAAACGTCACCCGCTAAACGGCCACGGCTACCTACTTTTGCCGTTGTCGTTACAATGCCATCATCACCTGGTTGCTTAGTAATAATATTTACAGCACCACCTAATGTGTTACGACCGTACAAAGTACCTTGTGGACCACGTAACACCTCTACACGCTCAACATTTGGTAATGATAAGTTTGAGCCCATTTGGCGACCAAGGTAAACACCGTCTAGGTAAACACCCACGCCCGGATCGGTTGTGATCACGTGGTCTTGTAAACCAATACCACGAATAAACACGGATGCATGGGCCGCATTACCAACGCCATAACGGGTGATGTTTAGGTTAGGTACGTATTTACCAATGTCTTCTAGGTTGCTCATGTTTGCTTTATCAATCAGGTTTTCACCGATTGATGTCACCGCTGTTGGCGACTCAAAAATGCTTTCTGTACGCTTACGCGCTGTTACTTCGATTTTCTCGAAAGCATCTTGTTTAGCAGAGGTTTTTTCTTGCTCAGCAAACGCTGAAGTAGATAATGCAGCAACAATGGCCACAGTTAACTGTGAGAGATGACGTAATTTCAATTAAAACTCCAAAGGATACCGTGTGTGTATTTCGCCCATAAATTTCAGGCATAAAAAAAGACGCTTAGCTATAAGCATCTTTCCTCTGGAAGGGTATTATATGTCAGTTTTGTGAAAACATGTATAATTATTTTATTTTTTATTAATTTTAAATAACATCCTCCTTAATATGTATTACAAATAGCATAATTTTACCCAAAACAACTCCTTCCTTGATCTCACCATTCAGTTGCATGCAAACAGACAAGGTTAAAATTTTTAGAAAGTAAACCTGTAGCGCTTAGCTAAAAGCAATTAAATCTTCATTAACTCCTCTTACTTTTGATTTAATAACAAACAATAAATAGTCTATGCTTTTAGTTGACCCCATTTTGCAAGGAGCAAACTTTGAAATTACCTACCCCTTTGCGTGTTGCCATTTTAACCGCAGCCACTGCGATTTCACTTACAGGCTGTCAACTCACCTCTAGCGAACTACCTGCTATTAGCGATACAGGTACCAAGCATATTGGTCATGTAGTTTGGCACGATCTTATTACCCCTGATTTAGCACAATCTAAAGCCTTCTATGGCGATGTGTTTGGTTGGCAGTTTAAGCAGGTTAACGACAGCTATTTACTCGCTACCTCAGACGGTCAATTAATTGCAGGTATGGCTGAGCTTGATAATAAGCAAAATGCCAGTCATTGGCTGAGCATGTTAAGTACTGACAATATCGCTGCAATAAGCGAAAAAACAGTCTCAGCTGGCGGTAAAGTTTTAATTGCTAGTACAGAAATTAAAGGACGAGGCAGCATAGCAGTATTAGAAGATCCGCAAGGCGCGGTATTTTCTTTGATCAACACAGTTAATGGTGACCCAGCTGCTACATACAGTGATAATCGTTGGATATGGCAAGAAGTCTGGACTGACAACCCTGAGCAAAGTCAGTCTTTTTATCAATCGCTTGGCAATTATTCTGTTCAGACCAAAACACTGGGTGAGAATAACTATAAATATCTAACAGCCGATAATAAACCGGCTATTGGTTTTGTTAAAAAGCCTGACACTAACATTGGCAATACCTGGGTTAACTACATTAAAGTTGCCAATATTTCCGACACACTCCTTAAAGTAAAAGCCGCAGGTGGTGTAGCTCTTATGGCGCCGACTCAACAAGTGCGAAATGGCAGTGTAGCCATTATTCGTGATCCTGCTGGCGCAGGTATTGTAATTCAGGAGCAAATGTAATGAAAAAACGCATTCTAAAAATAGCCACGGTAGCAGCCACCTTAGTGCTACTAAATGCATGCACACCTTATGCTAGCCTTGATATTAATGCCCCTTTTAAAGTTGGGCCTGTCTATGTAAACCCAAGTATTGGCATTGGCGGGACGCTTCAAAAATAAAAGTCTCCGCCCTTAATTAATGCTTTATCTTTAAACGCTGGACGTGCGAAAGCACGTCTTCAGCTTTTGCACCTAAATAAACATAAATAGCTAAAGCCAATAACAGCCCCGCCACAGCAAACATCATCAGCACAGCAGGAATAACATACTCAGTTTGACCAAGCGCAGCCTTGAACATAGTTAATAATGCCTCAATCGATACTGCAATCAGAATAGTTGAAATAAAACGCGTGATAGTGCGGCGAGTCGAGCTATGGCGGAAGATATCTTTATGCATCAAAATTTCTTCCTCGAGAATTGTTTTTCCTAAATCAAAAATGGCTAATGCAAGAGTAACGAAAATGATGATTGTAAAAGGTTTTAATGGATCAGAATGAGGTTGCTCACTCATTAACAGTTCTAGCATACCGATGAATACTTGATAGAGTAAATAAAAGACTAAACAAAACAAACAACCAACAATTAAGCCGTAGCCAGCTTTAAAGTAAGCGGTCATGCTTGCACGTTTAGTATCACCCATAATAAATTCAACCAGCTCAGTTAAGCAGACATCTATCACAAGAAAATAATGGCCCCCTTGTTTCTTTTCGACCGGTTTAATTGCAGAAATACATAAATGCCTAGTTGCTGTCGAGATATAAGGAGAGGTGAAATGTGCCTCAGGAGTGCTCGACACTAATAAAAAATAAGGTCTAGCGCTTAAATCCTGCCCTGCTCCTTTATGCGCCAAATGCTTCTTGTACTGACGTTTAAAGCAGACATTATCACCGAGCTGAATACCTTGCTCATTTAAGCAATACTGTAACTCTAAGAACGGATACTGTTTTACAAGTTGCTGATAGTCTTGTTCGTTGGTAATTGAAGCTTGCACACTCGCTAAAATAGACAGTAGTAAATTGTGTATCAGCAACTGTTGTTCTTCATATCGCTCAATTGCACTGAGATAACTCATTCTCGCCATCTTTGTATCCTTAAGAGAATAGATACAACTAAGTAAGCAAGGTGTGCTCCAAGTTTAAAAAACGATAATAATCAGCTTGATATAAAAAATGACGATATAAAATTAGAATAATGGCACTAAAAAAGTGCATCGTGTGTTGTATAAAGCACTAAAACGAAAAAAGCCGTAACACACTGTGTTACGGCTTTTTAATTTTGGTGCGGATGGGGGGACTTGAACCCCCACGGCCGAAGCCACCACCCCCTCAAGATGGCGTGTCTACCAATTCCACCACATCCGCATACAATTCTGTATGTTGTTAAGCTTTTTGTTTACTTGAGGAATGAAAACAGCTTAACAGGTATTAGCCTAAGCCAATTAATTTGGTACGTCAGAGCTCTTTTCCTCTGTTACCGGCACATCGTTTTGTGCAGGAGTAACAGTTTCAACAGCTGGCGCAGCTTCTAGGTTTTCCCACTCATCAGTCTTTTTAATTTGACCAGCTGTTAGGTTGCCTAGAACAATACTTAGCACAAAGAAAATTGTTGCTAAGATTGTGGTTGTTTTAGTCATGAAGTTACCAGCACCAGATGAGCCAAACACGGTTGCAGAAGCACCTGCACCAAATGATGAACCCATATCTGCGCCTTTACCTTGTTGGATTAAAACCATACCAACTAGAGCTAAAGCAACAATTAAATAAACTACTAATAAAATTTCGTACATCTTATACGGTCCCTTTTGCACTTTCGCAGATTGCAGTAAATGAGTCTGCTTTTAGACTTGCGCCACCAATTAGGCCACCGTCAATATCTGGTTGTGCAAATAATAATTCGCTATTTTTTTCATTCACGCTACCACCATATAAGATGGTTAATTGCTGCGCTAAGTCATCATCTAAAGAAGCAATTTTCTCACGGATAAACTTATGAACAGCTTGCGCTTGCTCAGGTGAGGCAGTCTTACCTGTGCCAATGGCCCAAACGGGCTCGTATGCTACCACAGAATTCTTCAGTGCTGCTACACCTAATTTGTTAATTACAGCATCAATTTGTGCTGCAACTACTAATTCGGTTTCATTTGCTTCACGTTGCTGTTCACTTTCACCAACACATAGTACCGGTGTTAAACCAACATCTTGCGCACGAGCAAATTTATCTGCCACAACCTCATCTGATTCGCCATAAATACTACGACGTTCAGAGTGTCCAACAAGTGTGTATGTTGCACCTAAGTCTTTAACCAGTTGCGCATCTACTTCACCGGTAAATGCACCTGCTTGGTTCTCAGAAACAGTTTGTGAACCAACCACAACATCTTGCCGAGTTACAGCGTTAATTAATGGGAATGGTGGAAAAACCACAATATCAAGTTCATCCGATTGAACATCTTTAATAGCGCTAGATAGCTGTTCAACAAGCTCTAATGAGCCGTTCATTTTCCAGTTACCTGCTACCATCGGCTTACGTGTTGCCATATTTCCACTCCACATTAGAAAGCGGGCAAGATACTAACTCGACTTGCCCTAAGTTACAAGAGGTTATTGTTATACCACGGTTTGTTTGCTCACAGATTCAACAACTGCGGCAATTTTTTGAGCACTATCAAGGACAATTTTCTCTTGCTCAGCTTCAACCATCACGCGAACAACAGGTTCAGTCCCTGATTTTCGTAGTAACACTCGTCCTGTATCTCCTAGTTGCGCTTCAACTTCAGCAACCATATCGATAACAGCCTGAGCTTGTGTTGGATCTGTGCCCTGAGGGTAACGTACGTTGATCATTTTCATTGGATATTTTGTAAAGCCAGCGCCTAGATCTTGTAATGTTTTATTTTGCGCGACCATAGCTGCGAGTACTTGTAAGCTCGAGATAATACCATCACCCGTACTGATCAGGTCTAAATTCAATACGTGTCCTGAACTCTCACCACCAATTTTCCAGCCTTTTTCTTGTAAAAGCTCCATCACGTAGCGATCGCCCACTTTACTACGAGCAAAACCAATGCCGCGCGCTTTTAGGGCATTCTCTAGGCCCATATTTGACATAACGGTGCCAACAACACCACCACCTAGAATATCGTCATTAGCAGCTTGGCATGCAATGATGTAAACAATATCATCACCATCAAAAACTCTGCCATTATGATCAACCATCATTACGCGGTCACCATCACCGTCATAAGCAATACCCACATCAGCATTATGTTCTAATACTTTGCGTTTAAGAGTTTCAACATGGGTTGCACCACACTCTAAGTTGATATTTACCCCATTTGGCTCGCAAGCATGACAGATAACCTCTGCGCCTAGCTCACGCATTACCGAAGGAGCAATGTGGTATGTAGCGCCATTGGCACAATCAAGCACAATTTTTAACCCTTCTAATGACAGGCCTTGTGGAAATTGGCTTTTACAAAACTCAATATAGCGACCATCCGCTGTTTCTAAACGACGAGCTTTACCTAGTTTGTCTGAGGCAACACAGGTCATAGGCTCATCCATCATAGCTTCTATTTCAAGCTCAACTTCATCAGGTAGCTTTAAGCCTCTGCTTGAAAAGAATTTAATACCGTTATCATGATATGGATTATGCGATGCACTAATTACAATGCCTGCTTCAGCACGGAATGTTTGGGTTAAATAAGCAACAGCAGGTGTCGGCATAGGGCCCAAAAGAACAACATCAATACCCGCCGCAATTAAACCTGCTTCAAGCGATGTTTCCAGCATATAACCTGAGATACGAGTATCTTTACCAATTATAACTTTCTTGGTGCCAATTTTTGATAGTACACGACCAGCAGCCCAGCCTAGTTTTAAAGCAAATTCAGGGGTGATTGGAAACTCCCCAACCATGCCACGAACGCCATCCGTGCCAAAATATTTTCTTGTTTTACTCATTTGTAATTCCTTTCTTACATGCTTGCCATACGCTAAGCACATCGACTGTTTCTAATACATCATGTACACGAATAATTTTAGCGCCATTTTGGGCCGCAATTAATGCTCCCGCTAAGCTACCTGCTAAACGCTCACTCGTGTCTCTTTTTAATAAGTTACCTATCATTGATTTGCGTGATAAGCCTGCTAACACTGGTAGATTAAATTGATTAAACTCATCAAACTTATCAAGGATTTGATAGTTATGAGCCAGTGTTTTTCCAAATCCAAAACCTGGATCCAGTATAATTCGATGTTTCTGAATACCCGCTTGCTCGCATGCTGCAATACGCTCGGCAAAAAAACGATTTATGTCTGCAAATAAATCAGTATATACCGGATTACTTTGCATAGTTCGTGGCTGCCCTTGCATGTGCATTAAACAAATAGCCACATCTGGGTACTCAGCAAGTACATCTATAGCCCCAGGTTCTTGCAACGCTCTTACATCATTTATGATATCAGCACCGGCAATAATCGCTTGACGCATCACTTCGCTTTTACTGGTATCTATAGAAATAATGCAATCGCTACTTTGCCTAAGTGCTTTAACCAATGGGATTACGCGTTTTAGCTCTTCATCTAAAGACACATCAGGTGCGCCTGGGCGAGTGGATTCACCACCAATATCAATAATTTTTGCGCCTTGATTTAGAAGAGCTTGCGCTTGTTTGACAGCGCTGTCGAGCTGACAGTAATTGCCGCCATCTGAGAAAGAGTCAGGGGTTACGTTTAAAATCCCCATTACAATAGGGTCGTCGAGGTGTAAAGTGCGACCTCGGGGTAATTTAATAGCGGTCATCGATCACCTTTACTGCTTCCATGGCAAAAAATACAGTATTGTTTTCTGCTACAAAAAAGCCCCGGCATGCGGGGCTTTTGCTTTTTCTATTTTAGCGATTATTCAGCTTTGTCATCAAGGTTTGTTTCATCCTTTTTTACTGAATCTTCGCTTTTTGTCTCTTCGGGTGCCGATTCTACTTTCGGAGCCGAAGATTTTTTGTCATCTGGACGACGGTCATGAACATCACGAGGTTCACGAACTGGCTTACGAGCCATTAAGTCATCAATCTGACCAGCATCAATCGTCTCGTACTTCATAAGTGCATCTTTCATCGCATGAAGAATGTCGATATTATCTTTTAATATTTGCTCAGCACGTTGGTAGTTACGGTCTGAGAACAAACGCACTTCACTATCGATAACTTTAGCTGTTTCATCTGACATGCTCATAGCACGGCTACCACCGCCACCCATGTACATTTCGTTTTGATCTTCAGCATAAAGTAATGGACCTAGCTTTTCACTTAGACCCCACTGAGTAACCATTTTACGAGCAATATCAGTTGCACGTTCAATATCGTTACTTGCGCCCGTTGTTACTTTGTCTTCGCCATAGATTAAAGCTTCAGCGATACGGCCACCATAAAGGCTCGAAATCATTGACTCCAGCAGCTCTTTTGAGTGACTCACGCGATCTTGCTCTGGCAAGTACATAGTAACACCCAGTGCACGGCCACGAGGGATAATCGATACTTTATACACAGGGTCATGTTCAGGCACCATGCGACCAACAATCGCGTGACCCGCTTCGTGGTAAGCAGTCATTTCTTTTTCTTGCTCACTCATCACCATGGTCTTACGCTCTGCACCCATCATGATTTTATCTTTTGCTGCATCAAACTCTGCCATGCTTACAACACGCTTGTTACCACGTGCAGCATACAGCGCAGCTTCGTTAACTAAGTTAGCAAGATCAGCACCAGAGAAACCTGGCGTACCACGTGCAATTACAGCCGCTTCTACGTTGTCACCTAGTGGTACTTTACGCATATGTACTTTTAGGATCTGTTCACGTCCGCGAATGTCTGGTAAACCAACAACAACTTGACGGTCAAAACGACCAGGACGTAATAACGCTGGGTCTAATACATCAGGGCGGTTGGTGGCTGCGATAACGATAATACCTTCGTTACCTTCAAAACCATCCATCTCTACAAGCATTTGGTTAAGTGTTTGCTCACGCTCATCGTGACCACCACCCATGCCGGCGCCACGTTTACGGCCTACCGCATCAATTTCGTCGATAAAGATAATACACGGTGCGGCTTTCTTCGCTTGCTCGAACATGTCACGTACACGTGATGCACCAACACCAACGAACATTTCTACGAAATCTGAACCTGAGATTGTGAAAAACGGCACTTTTGCTTCACCTGCAACGGCTTTTGCAAGTAACGTTTTACCTGTACCCGGAGGACCTACCATTAGTACGCCTTTCGGGATGCTACCACCTAGCTTTTGGAATTTAGATGGGTCACGTAAGAAGTCAACCAGCTCAGTTACATCTTCTTTTGCTTCGTCACAACCAGCAACATCAGCAAAAGTAGTTTTAACTTGGTCTTCACTCATCAGGCGCGCTTTACTCTTACCGAAAGACATCGCGCCTTTACCGCCACCACCTTGCATTTGACGCATGAAGAAAATCCATACACCAATAAGCAGTAACATTGGGAACCAAGAGATTAAAATGCTGGCGAGGAAAGACTGCTCTTCAGGCTTTACACCTTTCACATTGACATTGCTTTTTAATAAATCGTTCAAAATGTCTTTATCATACATTGGCATGATAGTTTGAAAGCGCTCACCGTTTGTTTTGGTGCCAGTAATAGTACCTGTTGTGCTTTCGATTGAAACTTCTTGAATAGCGCCGCTACGAGCATCGCTTACAAACTGAGTGTAACTTGTTTGGCGATCAACTTGATCACCACCATTAAAGCTCTGAAACACTGACATTAGCACTACTGCAATGACCAGCCAGAGTATTAGATTTTTCGCCATATCGCTCAAGGGGTTAACCTCTTGTATCCAATTAATTTAAATTCAACTTAACGCTGCACAACTGTACTACAGTTTGTAGCCTGTCGCCACTATATAAACTTCCCGAGAACGGGCACGCGAAGCATCGGGCTTTCTAATTTTTACCGCTTTAAAGCTATTACGTACATCCTGCAAGTATTGATCAAATCCTTCGCCTTGGAATACTTTGACACAAAATGCGCCGTTTTTCTTTAAAACTTGGTGACACATATCCAACGCGAGTTCTACTAGGTACATACTACCAGCTTGGTCAACAGATGTATTGCCGCTCATATTTGGTGCCATGTCAGAAAACACCACATCAACATTTTTTCCGTCAATACGAGTTAATAACGCATCAAGCACAGCTTCTTCACGGAAGTCGCCTTGCAAAAAGTCGACACCTGCTAGCGAATCCATTGGTAGGATATCACACGCAATAACTTGACCATTATCACCTACTTTTTCTGCTAAGTATTGTGACCAACTACCTGGAGCCGCACCTAAATCAACCACCGTCATTGATGGTTTGATTAATTTATCTTTGTTTTGAATTTCGTCTAATTTGAATACCGCACGAGAACGCCAGCCTTTCTTTTGCGCTTCGTGAACATAAGGATCGTCGAAATGTTCCTTCAGCCAACGCTTAGAACTGGCTGAATGTTTTTTATTTGCCATAAAATTAATACGTAACTAATTAGTAATATTCTCTAGATGGCGTTAGAATACCCTTAATTCAAGCCATATTCAGCAAAATTTGTAACAACATGAAATTATCGAACAAACAAAAGCAGTTTTTAAAAGGTCAAGCACACAGTTTAAAACCTGTTGTATTACTTGGTGCTAACGGTTTAACCGAAGGTGTTTTGGTTGAGATTGACAGCGCTTTAGACATTCACGAATTAATCAAGGTTAAGGTACCTACTGATGATCGTGAAACTAAAGCATTGATTTTTGATGCGATTGTTCGCGAGACTAAAGCAGAGAAGCTTCAAACAATTGGTCACACAATTGTACTGTATCGTCAAAGCGAAGATAAAAAAATTCAATTACCACGCGGCTAAGTGCGTATCGGCAATTTAAAAATAAAAGCCAGCGTTACTCGCTGGCTTTTCTATTTCTGAATCGATTTTATTTTGTAACCAAACATGAGTCGCTTGCTATTTTTCTGCACGAGTGTACTTAAGTACCCGATTAATGAACTCAGTAGTTAATTCATTAATCAAACCCGTTTCGGCATTCAACACTAAACTAAAGCCAATATTCAAATGTGGAAACACCACAAGATCACTACGATAACCTTGCACCCAGCCACTATGGTAATAAAGTACTTCGTCATCATAGTCATAAATACGCCACCCTAATCCGTAAAAAGCATCATTTACGTGCTCTCGCCATACTCTGCGGCGAGTTTCCTTTTTGGTATGCGTATAAGGGCGTGTTTGTTTGATCAGCGCATCCAGTGGCAGCACATCAGGGAATTGCCCTAATTGGGCGTTTAGCCATATTGCCATATCACTGGCGCTTGCATTTACACCTGCTGCCGCTGGCACCTTATAATAATTTTTCTTTAAACGTGATGTATACCAACGCTTTCTGCCACGCACATGTGGATGCGCATAGTTTTCATCTTTTACCATGCCTTCAAAACCAACGCTGGCATCATTCATTTTTAGTGGCGCAAAAATATATTCAGTGATCCAGTGGGAATAATCCATTTGAGTTGATTTTAAAATTACTGAATCAATTAAACTAAACATCACATTTTGATAGCCATAGCACTCACTAGGCTTACAAATTGGTTCTACTGCTAATAAACGTTCAACAATGTCGGGATAACTCATCCGTGACTCAATTAAGTTATCGTAGGCATTTGGCACCAAGCCACTTGAATGACTCAATATATGATAAATTTTTAAATCATCTTTGTAGACGGTATTTGAAAACTCAGGAATAAATTTACTAATTGGATCATCAATATTAAATTCGCCTTGTGCCGCAAGTTTTGCAGTAAGTGAACCTGCAAAAGTTTTTGACACCGAAGCTAAACGAAACCGAGTATGTTGGTTTACCCTGCGACCATCCTTTATTTTTGTTCGCCCAATCCCTTTGATGAAATTCTCTTCTCCTATCTTCACAATCGCCAATGAACCGCCAGGAATACCTTTACTTGTTAACTTGCGGGTTAAATATTTATTATAATCATTGACGAATGTTTGCCATTGCTGATCACTAGCAAGTGCATTCCGACTTGAAAAAAGCTGAATAAGAAGGAGAAAAAAGAAAGGAATAAAACGTAAACTGTACTTCATTAGTTATTTTTTTAAATTCGTTTAGGAAGTTTCTCATAACATAATATCATGAACTTTTGCTTCGACTAACGTACAATACGCTTAATCTTTATTTTTTATGGGTAGATTATACTATATGCGCTTTCTTTTTGTTTTGATTTTTTGTTTTATCTCAGTTGGTTGCGCTTTAAAACCAGAACCAGCACCGCTTTTAACTATGCCAAAAAAACCGACACTGCAAAGCCAATACTTTCAAATTGAGTATCAAACAGAGCACGAAGCTCCTAAAGTTAAGTCTGTTCAATTGCCAGCCCATGCCGTTAAAAAGAATCAGACTGTTACTATTATTGCCGACAAAACGAGTGTTACTGACACTCTTTATAAACAAATTTCAGATGCTTTAATCGAAAAACAATTAAAAGTAATAGAAGGTGATGAAGCTGATTACGCTTTGTCGATTCATCAGCTTGATTTAGATTTGGTTGATGATACTGAATATCAGCTAGTTAAGCCCGATAAAGCATTTCCATTGTTTGCAGATGTTGCTGCGCAATATCCAACTCAACAATGCGCGACTATTTTGGCACAAGTAAGCATGCGTCTAACGCATAAAAAGACCGGAGATGTGGTCTGGTTTGCAAAATCTTCAATCGACAGCGCGAGCTTTCACCGTGAGCCTCTTATTTATCGTGTAGAGCAACAGCAAACTATTAAAAATGAGCTAGAAGTTGCCAGCTTTATTCATGCACAAAATACTGAACAAGCTCGTCTAGAGCGCATTAACAAAAAAGTACAGGTACCGCCTTACCAAACTGTGATGCGTATGAGTTCATTAACTAAGCAACAAGGTCCGTGTAATCGCACTGAAATTAGTGCTCTAACACCTATGATGCAATATTACCTCAGCAGCATCCTGCTCGATAAAATTAAAGTACAATAACATCTAGGCTGTTTGTTTTACCCATAAACAAACAGCCTATCTTTTAGTACTCGTAACACTTTCTTACACATCTAAGCCCACACCTACATTTTTTTACAGATTACAGGAACTCGATAACAATATACTATATCCTCTTACGACATTACTTTTTCGAAACAAGGATGAGACATTGCGAGTTTACGCCACCATTTTAGTACTTTGCTTGTGGTTTTTCGCTGCATCAAGCCATGCCAGTAATCGCTATTATGCTGACAACACTTTGGAGCCAAGCCAAGGCTTTGCTTGGGACTGGGGCATTGGAGCGGGTTATTACATCGAAGACTCTTACCTAGTGGGCATGGATTCATACAATGATGGTTTTGAGCCAGACATTCACCTTGCAATATCGTATGAAAAGTTTTACCTCGATTATGACCAAAGCCAATTAAGTGGTGGCCTAACTATGGGCTATAGCTTGATTGACAAGTTTGAATGGGGTCTTGATTTAGTCGGTACAAACATTCAGTCTGGTTTTGATGAAACGGGTCTCGCCTTTTATGGTGACGATGTCATCGATGAACTAGCAGGGATAAAAAATAGAAATTACGATTTTGATGTTGGCTTGCGTTTATCTCGCCGCTTTGAAAACTCGCAAATTTCATTTGAGTATTTACAAGATGTTTCCGGCACACATAATGGCTGGGTAATGAATTCGTTTTATAGCCAAATTATTCCATGGCGAAACTGGGAGTTTCGTTCTGGTGTTGGCTTAAGTGCCTATTCTGAAGACTTTACTAATTATTATTTTGGTATTTCAGAATCAGAAGCACTTGCAAACCGCCCTGTTTATCGCCCTGATACCTCTTATAGCCTGATCTTTGAATTTCATGCCGAATATCCGCTTAACAGACATTGGGTGTTCTTAACAGGCTGGCTGTCTACTTGGTTTTCTAGTGATATTCACCAAAGCCCTATTATTTCACAACAGTATCAGCATAAAGCCAAGGTAGGCGTGCGCTATGTCTTTTAAGTATTATTTCATCATAGCGTTCGGGTTTTCTGCCTCATTACATGCGCAAGAACAACAATCCGTTGATACTAAAGCTAATGCTTTGGTTGCATTACCTGACACCTGTGTTGCACTTCGTGAGGGCAGAAGCTGTTACGCCGATGTAGACATTAGTTGGCAACAACAGAGCATAGGCAACTATTGCTTACGTAACGAACAAAGCAAACACATCATTCAATGCTGGCTGATGCAACAAAAGGGTTTATTTCGCTACGAATTCGACTCAGCAGAAACGATTGGCTTTGAACTTATTAATAGTGACAACGGCAAAGTCGTTGCCACCACTGAAATACAATTACAGTGGGTTTATAAAAATCGTCAAAAGAAACGCCGTTGGCGACTGTTCTAACCGTTTGGAGTAAATAATGGAACATTACGGAACAATATTATTAGTTGAAGATGATATTTCACTCGCCAATTGGGTCGCCGAATACTTAATTGAACAAGGTTATAAAACCACTATTTGTTCACGAGGCGACCTCGTTGTTGAGCAGGTACGTAAAACAGCTCCTGACTTAGTGTTACTCGATATAATGCTACCCGGACAAGACGGCATTAGTGTTTGTCGTGATTTAAGGCAGTTCTATCAGGCTCCTATTATCATGCTGACAGCACGGGACGAAGAAATGGATGAAGTGATTGGTCTTGAAGTAGGCGCTAGTGATTACATGATGAAGCCTGTGCGTCCTCGTGCTCTGCTCGCGCGCATAAAAGCCGCATTGCGCTCTAAAACTGACTCGCAAGATACCAGTAAAGAAAGTACCACAATCAATGTTGGTAAACTCACTATCAATACAGAATCACGTACTGTGTACTTTGGCGAAGATGAAGTTCATATTTCAAGTGCAGAATATTTATTATTACATTACCTTGCCAGTAATGCAGGCCAAGTGGTATCACGAGACGCCGTGTTTAAGGCGACGAAAGGCAGAGAGTATGATGGCTTAGACAGAAGTGTCGATGTGCTCATCTCGTCTTTACGTAAAAAGTTTAATGATGATCCACAACACCCAGAAAAAATTAAAACGATCTGGGGCAAAGGCTATTTGCTTGTTTCGACAGCGTGGCAGTAAACGCGTGTGAAAAAGTTTTACCTTTCCTTATTAGGCAGTGCACTCCTTTCAATTATCATTTTGGGTTGGCTTATTGATGCGTTCAGTCAGCAAACCCAAACGCCTCATGACGTTTTTTATAGCGAAACCCAAATGATAAAAGGTTTTGCAAAACAATTAGCAGCAATTTCACCCAGCCAACGCCAACAAGCTATCAAGCAACTTAATGATGACTTTACTGTTCAGCTGGAATACAGGCCAACTCAATCGCTTGCTTTACCTCAATCATTACTTGCACAAATTACGCAACCAAGCGGGCTAATTCTCGAAGATCAACAAGGTTATTACTTGCTTTACAGTGAACCAAACTTAGGGTCACACCATTTAAAAATGCGCTTAATGAAAGACCATAGCCATGAACAAGGTAACGATGTGTTACTAACTATGCTTTTTTATGCTGGGCTTTGTGTGTTCATGGGTTTTATCATTACTCCATTAGCTAAGCGCTTATCGGTGTTAAATGACGCGGCGCAACGTTTTGCTAAAGGTGACTTGAAAAGCCGCATTCATGTATCACATTTTACCTATATCAAGGACGTCGAGCTAACCTTTAACCGCATGGCAAGCCAGATAGAAAAGCTACTTGAAGAAAACAAGTTGATGGCGTCAAGTTTATCGCATGATATACGAACACCTATTGCCTGTTTACGGTTTGGGTTAGAGGCAGCACAAGATAGTCCAAACGAACAAAAACGTCTGGAGTACCTTGCCCGTATGGAGCAAGATCTTGATCAAATGGAGTCGATGCTAAAAAGCTATCTTGCTTTTGCCACACTAGAACAAAAAGCAAATCAGCTCACTTTTAATGAGTCAGATCTTGATAGTTATACCCTTACTTTAGTTCACCAACTAGAACCTAAACTGGAGCAACGTCAGCTTCGCATTCAGCAACAAATCGAACCTGGCTCTGTATGTGCCGATCTACACTGGTTAGCCAGAGCAATCGTTAACTTATTGAGCAACGCTTGTGATTTTGCGACATCAGAAATTCTGATTTCCGCTAAACAAGCTGGAAATCAGGTTATTTTTACAATTGAAGATGATGGTCCGGGAATAGATCCAAAAAACTGGCATAAAGTATTCAGTCCATTTTTCCAAGAGCAGACTCATCGTAATCGAGATGGTGAAAGTTATGGACTAGGTTTAGCCATTGTCGCTAAAGTTGCTGACTGGCACCACGGCACTGTCAGCGTTACAAAGAGCAAACAGCTCGGAGGCGCTTGTTTTACTCTTTCAATTCAAAATAAAAGCCTTTAAACATGTTTCAATTATGTTAATTGTCTCGTATTGTAGAGAACAATTGCACGAAATGTACGCTGACTTCAAAGATAACAATACATAGAACGAATTTGACCTAGATTAACTCTTTTTATTTGATGTTAATTCAAGTAGATTGTCAGCGCCGTCAAAGATAGAGAAGTAAAATAATATGAGCGCATCACGTGGGGAGTTCAGCTCCCGCTTTGGATTTATAATGGCTGCAGCGGGCTCTGCCGTTGGCCTAGGAAACATTTGGGGCTTCCCAACACAAACAGCAAGTAATGGCGGTGCCGCTTTTTTGGTTGCCTATTTAGTACTGGCGTTTTGTTTAGCTTATCCTGCATTAATGGCAGAGCTAGTTATTGGTCGTCATGGGCAAGCTAATGCTGTCAGTTCGCTTAGAAAAGTGACTAATCATCAGTGGCAAAAGAAATTTGCATTTATGGTTGGGTTTGGTGGCATTATCTGTGCGGGCCTTATCTTAAGCTTTTATGCTATTGTTGCAGGCTGGATGCTAAGTGCTACTTTAGAGCCTGTCGCACAGTTATCTGGACAAGCCCAAGCAAGCACTTGGTTAAGTGAGCAGTCACTATCAAGAAACTTAATATTCACAGCTGCTTTTATCATTTTGACCGTGTCTATTATTTCGAAAGGTGTAGAAAACGGCATCGAAAAGTGGTCAAAGCGCTTAATGCCTGCATTGCTAGGCATTTTGTTCATGCTGATCATTTATGTAATGACGCAAGATGGGGCTATTGCTGGCTTAAAAGCGTATTTAGTGCCTGACTTTTCTTCAATTTTAAATCCCGAGCTACTTGTTAATGCTTTAGGTCAAGCATTCTTCTCACTATCGCTCGGTACAAGTGTGATGATTATTTATGGCTCATACATCAGTAAAAAAGAAAACCTTGTATCGCTAGGTGCATATGTAACGCTTATTGACGTGTTTATTGCTTTTGTAGCCGGTTTATTAATTATCCCTGCAATGTATGTAGCACAGGCACAAGGCGTACAGATATTTTCGCCTGAAGGCGCATTACTTTCTGAAGATACCTTGGTGTTTCAGGTGTTACCTGCCCTGTTTACAAGTATGGGAGATGTGGGTATTTTTGTTGGTTTTGCTTTCTTTGCTTTGATGAGCATCGCCGCATTAACTTCATCAATTTCAATGCTAGAAGCCCCTGTGTCTTATGCAGTTGAACGCTTTGCTTTGAAGCGTGTGCAAGCAACTTGGATCATCGGCGGTATTATTGCACTGATAAGTTTTACGATTGTGTTTAACCTAGGGACACTATTTGGCTTTGTAATAACTTTAACCACTAAAATTGGCCAACCAGTTCTTGGTTTAATGTGCTGTATTTTTGTAGGCTGGATCTGGCATAGAGCATCTTTATTAAAAGAAATTCAGCAAGGCTGCCCTGATGTTGCGAATAGCTTCTTCTGGAAAGTATGGCCATGGTATATAAAATTCATTTGCCCACTTGCCATCTCACTCGTGTTTGCAAACTCACTGTTAAGTTAACACATTGCTGAGGTAGCCATTTGGCTACCTCAGACACATATCTTGATGTGGAATACCATCTTCTAAATAATCATCACCCACATTCTCAAAGCCAAACTGCTGATAAAACCCTGTTAAGTAGCATTGAGCCCCAATCATAATTGCTTTATCAGGCCAGTGTTCTAGACAGGTATCAATTGCCATTTGCACGAGTTTAGTCGCTAACCCTTCACCGCGAAATTGCTGCGCAACCAGCACACGACCAAATGCACTATACTGCTCATTTTTCTTATAACAACGTGCATAGGCTGCAAGTTGCTGCTCTCTGAATAAAAATACGTGCTGAGTTAATTCATCATTATCAACATCGTCAATTTCCGGGTAAGGACAGTTTTGCTCTACGACAAATACGTCTACCCTTGCACGTAAAATTGCGAGCAACTCATCTTTACTGAGTTCGTCATAACTTTTAACAATATACATAACGCTCCTTTTCGAAGACAAAAAACCCAGCCTTAGCTGGGTTTTAACTAACTATTCAGTCGTTAGTCATTAAGCAAATAATCGTTCAAGCTGGTCACATAACTGGGATAGATTTACGTGATCATGCTCAATAGTTAAATCCACATAACCATCACCTCTAAAGGCACGGTCAAGCTCAATTAGCACATGTGTTTTATGAGCTTCAGGCACAAATGATAATTCAATCTCTTGTAAGCCAAATAAGCTTCGACTGTTTGGTCGATATTCAAGCTCTTGGTAGCAGCCTGAATGAGATTGAAAAGTAGGTGCGCGCAAATAACCTTTTTCAACATCTGCTTTTACTAAATTAAAACCAAGCCTATCCATTGCTTCCATTAATGTACTAACAGCATCATTAGGGTAAATGTGTAAGGCATCACGATCCGTTGGGTCGAGTGCTAAATCAATATCTAAACCTGTCTCAAGCCAGACATGGGATTGATTATAGCCGGCATTGATTTCTGTTATTGGGGTTTCAGAATGTAGTCGTGCTTCAAACGGGATATGCTTTTCTGCACCGGCACCGACAATACCAATATCTGGAATACGCCATTTTTCAATGACATGATTGGTAAAATAATCACCTTCTTCGCTTTCAACTTTTACACGCGTCATAAGCGCCAAATCTAAACCAGCAATTTCTTGATCAACATCACCGCCTTTGATCACAATCATAGCGTTGAACTTTTGACCTGGTTGCAAGTGCTCTGTCTCAAGTACAGTGTCAACTTTAGCTGCACCAATACCTACTGATGCAAGGATTTTCTTAAACATCTTTTCTCCTTAAGCCAACTTTAATAAAAGACGACTTAAATTCCTTCGTTATTGCATCTTAACCACAATTAAAAGCTATTGTCAGCGAAAAAATGGTGCTTTTGACGGATTAATCAATAAATAGCGCAAATGTGTTTATTTTTTAAACTCTTCTGCTTCGATATTGTTTTCCAATAAGAAATATTTCGCTACACTGCTAACAAATGAAGTTACAAGAATAATTATGGAATTAATCTACTTTGCTACTGCGTTTGTCTGTGGCTTTGCTGTTTACCAGTTAAAGCTTCCTCCTCTTATTGGCTTTTTGTTAGCAGGCTTCGCGCTTAATTTATATGGCTATAAAACAACAGAATTACTCAATACCCTTGCAAACTTAGGTGTTACCCTGCTGCTATTTAGTATTGGCCTTAAACTAAAAGTGGCTAATTTAATCAAGCCTCAGGTGTGGGCCCCTGCTTCGTTACATATTGTAATTAGTAGTACACTGTTCAGTGCTTTCATGCTGCTGCTTGGCGCAATTGCACTGCCTTTATTCAGCGAGCTTACATGGCAAAGCGCATTGTTAGTGGGCTTTGCTTTTAGTTTCTCAAGTACAGTGTTTGCTGTGAAGGTACTTGAAGAGCGCGGCGAGATGGCCAGTCTGCACGGTAAAATCTCCATCGGTATTCTGGTTATGCAAGACATCTTCGCGGTGATCTTCTTGGCCATTAGCACAGGAAAAGCGCCGAACATTTGGGCGCTGGCGCTATTAGTTGCTTTACCTCTGTTACGCCCAGTTATGTTTTGGGTATTAAACCGATCAAAGCACGGTGAGTTATTACCTTTATTTGGCTTTTTCTTTGCCCTTGTTATTGGCTATCACGCTTTTGAATTTGCAGGCTTAAAAGGTGATTTAGGTGCATTGATAATAGGCATGATGTTCGCTGCACATAAAAAAGCGGGTGAATTATCAAAGTCTCTTCTTAATCTAAAAGATATATTACTCGTTGGTTTTTTCTTAAATATTGGTTTGAATGCAGAGCTAACTAGCCACGCAGTACTTGTTGCGCTGGTATTAGTTTTCGTATTACCGATAAAAGTGGCGCTGTATTATGTATTAACTAATGCATTCAAACTGCGCGCACGTACATCTTTGTTAAGTGCTTTTAGCCTTGCAAACTACAGTGAGTTTGGGCTTATTGTTTGTGCCGTTGCAGCATCAAGCAATATGATCACTTCAGAATGGCTTGCAGTAATGGCAATTGCTGTTTCGATCACCTTTATTTTGGCATCCCCGCTCAACAAACGTTCGAATGAAATCTACGTTAAAATTGAGCGCTGGTTACTTAAATTGGAAAGTGATACTCGGCTTGCAGAAGAGCTGCCAGTTAACCTTAACGATACTAAGATTGTGATATTTGGTATGGGTCGGATTGGAACCGGTGCTTATGAAACAATTAGTCAAACTCATCCAAACCTTGTTGCTGGTATCGATATAAAACCCGATGTGGTAGAGAAACATATTCAACGTGGTCGTCGAGTATTACTTGCCGACGCAACTGACCCTGATTTTTGGCAACGAGTAAACCATTCACATGTTGGTATGGTTATGTTGGCAATGCCTAAGCATATGCAAAATATTTTTGCCTTGGAGCAACTTCGGGCTTCAGGTTATCAAGGTCAAGTAACGGCGATAGCAAATTACCCTGACCAACAAAAAGAATTAGAAGATATGGGGGTTGACTCTACTTACAACTTCTATTTAGAGGCCGGTAGTGGCTTTGCGGAGCATGTAAAACAAAAACTTTTTTCATAATGTAAAAAATAATTCTCGGTTCCTCTAAATGGAACCGAGAATTATTTCACTATATTCAGTTAGTTGCCAAGCCTATTTTCTTACCTTTAAACCCTCGTCCCCTTACTAGGTCAACGCTATTTACAAAGCTTTACATCAACAATAGCAATCTCTACTAAAAAAAGAGTAGAATCAATCTCAAGGTACTAAGCTAAGTATCTATTTTTAACACAAAAACGTTTAACTTCACTGTGGTTTTGCGCCTTTTTGATACACTGTAGTTAAATGGATTGAGGTTATTTAAATGAAAGATAAGTTTACCAGTGAGTTTTTAGCAAACACGGATGATGCACGTTCCGGGAAACTTGTAGATATACAACAGCGGCTTGATGAGTTACAGCAAAATGGTATGACAGCAACGGATATTAGAGCTGTGCTATTCAACAAGATGCTAGATGTTTATCAAGTACCAAGCGATCATTTTCTTCGTGAAATCGACACACCCGATAGAATTGATGACCCTAATATTCTGCTTAAACTCAAACAGCTTGGTTTTACAAAAAAACGTCGATATCAACTTCACTAATAGTTATTAGAAATTAGTGAATATTTTCAGAGGGCCTACCTCCCTCACTAAATAGGCTGTTTCTTGCCCGTCACAGCCTATTTTCTCTCCTTGTTTTACCGTATCATCTCCCTTTTATACAAATCTGAGAATAAGATGGATCCAGCACTACTCAAACGTGCCATAAATACAAAGATGCCCTTTGGCAAGTATGCAGGTCGACCATTGCTGCTCCTACCCGAGCCATATTTAGTGTGGTTTAAACAGCAGGGATTTCCTGAGGGTCAATTAGGGGCACAACTTGCGATGATATACGAAGTAAAACTCAATGGTCTTGAAAAAATGCTAATACCACTATTAGATGAAAAATAATTAAATTTTTTGAGAACTTTTATAAATTAGTATGGTCTATTACTTTGCTACTTGTTTATTTTTGGTTTTAACCTTTAAAAAGCGCCTCAGGCGCTTTTTTTATATCTGTGACATTTAGTCAAGGTAATAGCCAGTTACTTAAGTAAACATAGTTGTGGCAATAACCCCGCCTTTATAACAAGGTAACAATTACGTCATTAAGTTGTTCCCGGCCATTGTGGATTGGTATAAGGTTTTTGAGATTTATTTATCTTTAAATAATCGAATAACAAATTTCGCACCACCGAGCGTTGAGTCACACACCTGTAGTTGTCCTCGATGCCAGCTGACAATTTTAGCCACTATCGCAAGCCCCAACCCAAAACCCCCTGTTTTCTTATCACGGCTTTTATCTAATCGTGTAAAGGGCTTTAAGATGCTCTGCCATTCAGACTGAGCAATACCTGGGCCATCATCTTCAACTATTATTTGAACGGCATCTGGGTGTTCTTCAAGTATCAAATTTATTTTATGATGCGCATATTTTTGTGCATTACCGAGTAAGTTTTGAATGCAGCGCGCAATAAAATGCTCATCACAATTATAATAAAGCTGTGACGGCGCATTAACTGCAATATCAATGTCTGTAGCAAACTCAAGTTTATTTACCACACTATTAACTAATGCGGTTAAATCACAAGAATGGCTTTTTAAACTGGGTTGATGAGAGTCAAGTCGTGCATATTCGAGCATTTCAGAAACCAAGGCTTCAAGCTCAGCAATATCTGCCTGCATATTATCAATATAGATAAACGATTTCTCATTCTCAATTTGTTCCTCTAGCATCGCCACTGCAAACTTTAAGCGCGCAAGTGGTGTTCTAAATTCATGAGAAACAGACGAAGTTAGTTCTTGCTGCGCTGCTAAAAGATATTGAATACGTTCTTGCAACGCATTTAAGGTATCGGTAATAGGAAGAAAAAAGGATTTAGATGCATCTTGTAATTCAAAATCCTGTGCCCCACCCACAGCTTCACATGCAAGCGTTAACTTATTAAAGTCTCGCCAAAGTAAAAAGCTCCATAGCCCAACAGGTAAGCCAATCACAGTTAACAATAAAAAGTAAGGCCAAACGGAACTAAAGCTAGGGTTGGCTACAGATAAAGGGCCTATATGCAACAATTGCGCATCATTCAGTGCTACGTACCAAACTACACGCTGGTCATGATTAAACACATAGAGGTAATGCTTTTCATTGAGTTGCGTTTTCAGGTTTTCAGGAAGGGCAAGATCGCTACGATTGATTATCTCGCTATTAAACTCTTGCTTTAGTTTTGTTAAACCATCTTCTGTTTGACTGAGAAGCCAAAGTGATTTGCCAAATTCTTGATCAAGTGCAATATGTTGCTGTGTGTCTTCATAGGGCCATAACTGTTCTATGACCCCACTAACTAAAAACAGAGAAACTATTATATATAAATATAAGCTAGCAAATAGTTTCCCCATTAATAATTACATGTCCCATGCATCAGATACGAAAAGGTAACCTTGGCCCCAAACAGTTTTGATACGATATGGTTTGTCACTATTATCACCTAGTTTCTTGCGGATCCGAGATACGCGAACATCAACGGTACGGTCTAAGCCATCATACTGACGACCAATCATATGTTGATGAACATGTTCACGGCTTAACACTTCACCAGCATTTGAAGCGAGTAACCATAGTAACTCAAACTCATGAGATGTAAGTGTAATTTCGTTGCCTTTAAGTGTAACAATGCGACTGGTTTTATCAATGCTTAAATCACCAAACGTGAGCTCTTCAGGTGCTTTATTTGAAGCTTGGCCTCGGCGCAATAATGCATTAATGCGTGCAAGTAAAACACGCGGTTCTGCAGGTTTAATAACATAATCGTCAGCACCAAGTTCAAGCCCAATCACTTGGTCAAAATCTTCGCCTTTGGCGGTGAGCATTAAAATGGGTAGATTAAATTTATCACGTACTTGACGGCAAACACTAAAACCATCTTTGCCTGGTAACATGACATCTAATATCATTAAATCAACTGGGTTATTCTCTAAATAATCGAATACTTCATCGCCGCGTTCAAGGACCGCAACATCCAACCCATTATGCTGAAGGTAATCCTTGGTTAACTGCTGTAAGCCTAGATCATCTTCAACAAGTAAAATCTTTGCCATTGGTTGCTCCTGAATTAAAAAAAGCTCCACGGTGAGCGCAATCTTCGTCTCTTTGTTTTTGCTTCAGTGCTTTGCACTTCGACTTTTGCGGTTGCAATTTCGCTCCCCGTATGCGGATTGACTAAGGAGTATATTGTTTCAACCTGAACCCGCGCTTTATGGTTTAACACCCCTTTGCGAAGACCTTGCCAGCACTGTATCTGCTGCTCATTTTGGTATAAACACAGATCTTGAGGCTGCGCTATTTGCCAGCTAATTTTTAAATCAAGATCACAAAACTCATGCTGTTGTAGCACAACACACACTTTAGGTGAGATATCAAACTGAGTCGCTTGCGCATGGCTTGGGAACGGCCAAGTAACTACTGCAAACACACACAGACTAAAAACAAAATACTTCATATTAAAAAATATGATTGAATCCTATAAAAGCAGTCATTGAATACGTGTGTTCAAAAAGCGGACTGTCATCCACGGCTGAATAGTCATAATATGCTAAATGAAAACGAAGAGAGTTAGCCTCACTCAATGGCCAACGGGCGTCGATTTTAGCATAAGGTTGCCAACTACTGCCAACATCAATTTCCCCATATGAGGTCTCTTCAGCCGATAAACCATAAAAATAATCATTAAGGCCGGCTGATTTGTACCAAATACCGAGACTTGGTGCAACACTGAGGTTACCTACTTGATAATGAGACTGCCATTGCAGCGCACTTCGCATTCCATTGTAAACACCAGAAACATCCATTAGTGCTTGCACAGAAAAGACGTGGTTATTTTGAATGTAATGATAACTAAGACCTGCATCGAGCGCCCAACGTCGATGGCGAATATCATCAACAGATACTGTTTTACTGCTTAATTCATTGCTGCTTGTTGACTCGACTATAAAGCTACTAGATGAATTTAGCGCAAATACATTGCTTGGATGAAAATCGATAAAAAAGCGAGTTTCGGGGTTAAACTCAGTGACAACATTAAGCACATGAGAGTTACTCTCTAAAAGAGAATAACCTAATCGGCCATTGTCAAAAAACCACTTATCTGCATAGTAGGCAACTTCAGGGAGCAAAACTAAGGGTAAGTTATCGCCACCGTGTAATGGATTTGTAATAGCACCAATACCAGTATTAATACTGATATGCCATTGATTGGTTTCTATTTCTTGGTTTGCCTTGCGGCTTTCACGTTCAGTGCGAGTTGAATCATCAGCATACGCTTGATTCACTAACATGACAGTCAAAGCATATATCGCTGCGCACATCCTGATCGCTTGAGACTTCATTATTGTTGTTACGACCAAAAAGATTTTCTAATAACTGCATACTATCAAGATGTGAACAAACTGTCCTTGCTAGGTTACAACTATTCACAAATTTGATACAAATATCGATAAACTCTGTTTATGCTGGTTACTCTTCGATAATTTCGACGCGGTTTCGGCCATGTTCTTTAGCTAAATAAAGAGCCCTATCCGCAATTGCAATAAGTTGTTCTGGTTGACTATTTTTAGATTTAATCGCAACACCAAAGCTTGCAGTGACGTGTCTTAAGATAGTCTCAGATTTAGGGTCTTTGATCTGTAACTTAGTTATAGCTTGACGTAACTGTTGGGTAAAATTGGTCATATCACTGATTGTGGCAAAATGTGCTGTAAAACAGAACTCTTCTCCACCATAGCGGTATACTTGCCCGACACTCGAGACATGTTTTAATAATTTAGTTGCAACAGCGCGCAATGTTTGATCACCCTTTTGATGACCAAAAGTGTCGTTAAATGATTTGAAATGATCAATATCAACCATAACAAGTACGGCAACCCCAGAAATATCAGGTGCTTGGCAAAACTGAACCACATCTTCGTCAAACTTGCCTCTATTGAACAGCCCTGTCAGGGGATCTCTTTCAGCCTTACTTTGAGATTTAATGAGCTCTTGTTTTAATTCAGTGATCTCTGAGTAAGCATGCGCAAGTTGATTTTGAAAGTCCTGAGCACGATTTTGTAAGGCAGCAGATTTGTCACTCAAACGCTCAACACACAGAAGAACTTCATCAAAGCCACTCTCTTGGCTTATATCGGCCTCATTAAGTTTGTCACGACACTCTTTTAAAACCGAATCAAACTCTGCAGAATAAGTTAGTGCCTCGCTAATATCATGATGGACCTTACCAACAACATCACTAAATCCATCAGATAGCTGATAAAACAAAGCCATGTCATCATTTGAAAGGTATTTGTTAAACAAGTAATTGGCTTGCTCAGTACTGCAGGTATTATATTTATTGATAATAGTGTCTAATTCTTGACTGAGCTCGTGATTCTTTTCGCTAACATAGCAATACCACAGCGCATAATTGAGTGGCGTAATAGGTATTTTATACTTAACCATCAAAGGGATGGCTTGTTTTAAACAGTGACTTGAAAAACTTAAAGAATGTCCGGCTTGTGCTGACAGGGTCATAAATCTTTGCAATCCTGATATTATTATTTAGATTCACGTTAGCAATCGCTTAAAAAAAATCAATATAAAAACCGCTTGAAGTATAAAAAAACAGCATAAAACACGACATACTTTTTTCTAAACCAATACTAAATAACTAATATAAAATCCACCAAACCGCTCACTAACAACTACTTTTCAATTGTATCATCTTAAAATATTAGATTGCCTGTTGTGTCATTGATTGTGCAATACTCCAAATAGCGTTTAAAGCAGGATCGTGGCGCTCTTTGTTTAGCACTGCTAAACCTATTTCAAAGCCATCAATACTTTGCTCTGCATCACTAACTATCTGCACCTTGTCTTTTAATGGACTATTATCTAGAACGATTTTAGGAACCATAGCAATACCTAAACCTAAGCTCACCATAGAAACCATTGCTTCGTGCCCTGCCACCTGAGCATAAATACGGCCATGAATATTATTTTTTCGCCACCATTGCTCTAGGCGCTGCCTTGATAAACCTTGCTCAGCAACAATAAATTCTAAAGCAGACCAATCAATCTGCTCAGCACTTGCAAGCTTTTCGCTGATCGGACAGACAATTTTTGGTGCAATTAATACCAAAGGAGAATAACCAATACTGGTAAAAGCAATTTGCCCAGGTAATTTTGCTGGCTTTGCTGCGATTGCCATTGCTTCATGGCCATCTAATACTCGGTTAATAGCTAACGCGGGATCGCCGGTATTTAAGGTGATCTCTATATAAGGATGCTGCATGCGAAGCTGTTCTAATATTTGATGTAAAAAGCTATACGATGCAGTCACAGAGCAATATATGCTGACATTGCCATAAATATGTTGCTGGGGCTCTTGGACATTTGCTTTAAAACGATGCCAACTGGCCAATGTCGCATTAGCGTACTCAATAAAAGACTCACCTTCTCGTGTTAATTTTACAGAGCGGTTATCCCGATTAAATAACATCACTCCGACTTCTTCTTCGAGCTGTTTAATATTTCGACTTAACGTAGGCGCACTAATATGACAAAGCTCACTCGCTCTGGCGAAATGTAGCGTCTTAGCTAAAGCCAAAAAGTAATGTAGATGTTTGTGATCCATAAACCCACCATTTCATTTTATGAAACACTTTAATTCAAATATATCATTTTACGCAAGGCAAAAAATTGCATACTGTTAACTCACACAAGGGGCAACAGATTGGCTCTTTGTTTTCTAACAAATTAGTTTTTTATAGGACACTAACAATGGCGAATTATTTTAATACTCTTCCTTTAAGAGAGCAGTTAGCGCAATTAGCGCAGTGTGAATTTATGGATCCTTCAGAGTTCTCTGAAGGCGTTGATGCTTTAAAAGGAAAAAAACTCGTTATTGTCGGTTGTGGTGCTCAAGGCCTTAACCAAGGTTTGAACTTACGTGATTCAGGCTTAGATGTTTCTTATACATTACGTGAGTCAGCTATTGCCGAGCGTCGTCAATCATTCTTAAACGCAACTGAAAATGGCTTTACTGTTGGTACATACGAAGAACTTATTCCTACAGCAGATGTAGTACTAAACCTAACACCAGATAAACAACATACTTCTGTTGTTACTGCAATCATGCCTTTAATGAAGCAAGGCGCAACACTAGCATATTCACACGGTTTCAATATCGTTGAAGAAGGCATGCAAATTCGTGAAGACTTAACAGTTATCATGGTTGCACCAAAATGCCCTGGCTCTGAGGTTCGTGAAGAATACAAGCGTGGCTTTGGTGTACCTACTCTTATTGCTGTTCACCCTGAAAACGACCCTCAAGGTCATGGTCTTGCACAAGCTAAAGCATACGCTGTTGGCACCGGTGGTCATCGTGCAGGTGTATTAAAGTCATCATTCATTGCAGAAGTAAAATCTGACTTAATGGGCGAGCAAACAATTTTATGCGGTATGCTGCAAACAGGTTCACTACTTTGTTTTGATAAAATGGTCGAAAAAGGCATTGATCCAAGCTACGCATCTAAATTAATTCAATACGGTTGGGAAGTAATCACCGAAGCTCTTAAATACGGTGGCGTCACTAACATGCTTGACCGCCTGTCAAACCCAGCAAAAATAAAAGCGTTTGAACTAGCCGAAGAGCTAAAAACAATTATGCGTCCGCTTTATAACAAGCATATGGACGATATCATCAGCGGTGAGTTTTCTCGTGGCATGATGGCTGATTGGGCTGAAGACGATGCAAAATTACTTGCATGGCGTGCTGAAACAGCTGAAACAGCATTTGAAAAGCAACAAAATACAGATCAAGAAATCAACGAACAAACGTTCTTCGACCAAGGTATTTTAATGGTTGCAATGGTTAAGGCTGGTGTAGAGCTTGCGTTCGAAACCATGACTGCTGCAGGTATTATCGCAGAGTCAGCTTACTATGAGTCATTACACGAAACGCCGCTTATCGCAAATACCATTGCGCGTAAAAAGCTATTCGAAATGAACAGAACAATTTCAGATACAGCAGAATACGGCTGTTACCTATACAACCATGCGTGTTTACCGCTATTACAAGACTTTATGAAAAACATCGACACAGATGTAATTGGTAAAGGCTTAGATACAACAAGTAATCAAGTAGATAACCAAGCATTGATTGCTGTAAACAAAGCACTACGTGAGCACCCAGTTGAGGTAGTAGGTAGCAAGCTACGTGGTTATATGTCAGCAATGAAGAAAATTGTTTAACCCTGGAAAGTAAGTTTCGCTTGTTAGAAACCAAGCCCAATTGCTAATATGCTTTGGGCTTTTTTTTTGTTCCTACATTGATTCGTCATCTGCAAAGTGTATGCTAAAATTACTGACTTAAATGTTGTAAACTAAGACACTTTCATGGCGTTAAATCAACTCACCATTACTAAAAAGATAACACTGCTAGGCAGTGCAATTGCATTAATTGTTGCCGCTCTCATTGGCGCAACAGCTCTATACAGTGCAAAACAAATCATCGAACAACGAATGATTGAATCTGAGCTACCTAGCAAGCTGCAAGCAATTGATAATTATATTACTCACGATATAAATCAAATGATCAGCGCCGCTGAGCAACTCTCTAGTAACGAATTTGTATTAGAGTGGGCGCGTTCAGGCAATACTGATGATAAAACACTGCTAAAAGAGCTTAACCGCCTCGTTAAGCAATACGATTTAGCAACCGCTTCTTGGGCTAATCGTGAAACGGCACAATACTGGAATCAAGACGGTTTCTTGCGAGTTTTAACTAAAGATCAAGATGGTTGGTTTTTTGCGTTTACTAACACAACGCAGCCGTTTTCTATTAGTATCTATCAAGAATCACCAACTGATGTGAAAATGTTTGTAAACCACCAGCAAACCAATGGCATTGGTTTAGCTGGCCTTGCAAAAAGCATTGACGATATGCAAGCAATGCTAAAGCGCTTCCAAATCGAAGAAACAGGGTTTGTATTTTTAGCTGACAAAAATGGGTTAATCCAGCTGCATAAAGATGCTGGTAAAGTCGCGAAAGCAAAACTTGATAGTATCTACTCGCCGGGTATTACAAACACACTCTTAACAAACCAAGACTTCAACCTACAAGAAATCGAGCTTAATGGTGAAGCCACTTTAGTTGCTGCAAGTCCAATCAAAAATACAGATCTATTTGTTATCGCTCAGGTACCAAAACATGAAGTATTTTCGAGCATTCAAGTTTTACAATGGCAAATTATAAGCTTTGCTATTGTTATTGCACTGATAGCGAGCTTTGCAGGCTTATTATTAGCACGCACACTGTCATCTCCTCTTTCAAAAATGGCTGAACTGTTTACTCGTTTAGGCTCAGGTGATGCTAATTTAGCATACCGACTACCTGACTCAGAGCAGCCTGAACTTGCTAATTTATCAGCTGGTTTCAATCAATTTATTTCTAAGATAGAAACCGCTATCAGCCAAGTTGCACAAGAAAGTAGCGAAATAAGACAAAGTGCCTCTCATGTTTTTAAACAAGCGCAAAAGAACTCTGAAGCGCTTGATAATCAAAAAGAGCAAACTATTTCTGTTGCTGCTGCTATTAATGAAATGGGCGCTACCGTGCAAGAGATAGCCTCAAGTGCTGCAAATACTGCCAAGTTAACACAAAGCAGCAAAGATAATACTAAGCAAAGCCACACTCAGGTCACACAAAGTAAAGAAGCGATAATAGAACTGGCGACCGATATCGATAATATTACAGAGCAAGTGAATGAGCTGGCACATAAGACACAAGCCATTGCTAGTATCGTTGACTCAATCAGAGGTATTTCAGAGCAAACAAATTTACTGGCTCTTAATGCGGCTATTGAATCCGCACGAGCTGGTGAGCATGGCCGTGGTTTTGCTGTTGTGGCAGATGAAGTAAGAGCACTTGCAAACCGAACTTCACAATCAACAACTGAAATTCAAACCATGATCAGTGAACTAAGTAGTACCTCTGACTCAGTGGTAAATCATATAAATCACTCGAAATCACAGGCTCAGGTTAGCGTTGAAGCAATGCAAAGTTCAGTAGAATTACTCAATGCCATTAATGATGCAGCTAATGAAATCAATGATATGGCAACACTCATTGCGACCGCTACTGAAGAGCAAAGTAACGTGGTAGCTGATGTAGGCCGCAACATTGAGCAAATTAGTGATATCAGCGATACCGTGATGCGTGAGCAAATTGATACAGAGCAAGCGATTAAAGATTTAGCAAGTAGCGCACAAACCTTAGATGACCTTGTTGCTACATTTGATAAACGCTGACATGTTTTGTAACAGATAACACTGACCCTTTTTTATTCACGGCCTATACTTAAATAGTATTAGGCCATGAATTTAGAGGGTCAGATGAAAACAATTACCGTTGCTTTAATATCGAGTCTAAGTTTTTTAACCGCTTGCAATAGTACACAAACTAACTTAGTTCCCCCACCGCTGTCGTTAACACAAGCCAACGAATTCATTGTATCTGAGGTCGAAAGCCAAGAGCAGATATTTGCATTAACCCCTCAAATTAAAGAGCAGCTCAACACTGCCTTTCCTAAAGAAGCTCGAACGTTACAAAATGCCAAAAAGTTACTTTATTTTTTGCTTAAAAATGGAGACTCGTCACTTTCATATCAATCAGGTGCAACACTTACGGCAGGTCAAAGCTATGCCAATTTAAATGCAAACTGTTTATCGCTATCAATATTAGCCTACAGCTTAGCTGAGCACCTCGGACTCGAAGGGCAATTTCAACAAGTTCATATACCTGAATATTGGGCCCTCAATAACGGCTTTAATTTGCTAACAGGCCACATAAACTTAAAAGTAAAAGAAAGCAACAAAGCATCCGTAAATCATAAGGTGATTTACCCACAAGAACGGGCAATTATTATCGACTTTGATCCGAATAGTCGCCAAGAAGCATTTAGAACGACTAACATTAATAAAGCCCGAATCACCGCAATGTTCTACAACAACAAAGGTGTTTCAGCAATGCTGAAAAATGACTATGACCTTGCTTACAGTTATTATTTAGCTGCGATTAATGCGGACTATAAATACTCTGGTGCATGGGGAAATCTTGGGGTACTTTTTAGGCTTAACAATGATTTTCAGCGTGCAGAAACAGCGTATCAATATGCAATCACCTTAAACTCAGACAACAACACTGCTCTTGGCAATTTAGCTCGGCTTTATAATTTAACTGACAGAGTACAGCAAGGTCGCGAAATTTTAGCTATGCTCGACAAAAAACGCCAAGCAAACCCGTATTATCATATTTCGCTTGGCAATGATGCCTATACAACAAAACGCTATAGAGATGCTATCAAGCATTACAGAAAAGCCCGTGAGCTTGACCCAAAATTACATGATACCGATTTTGGTTTAGCACGAACTTATTATCAACTTGGCGATTTAAAACTGGCTAAAAAATATTTAACCATGGCTAACGATAAAGCTGACTTTGAGGAAGATAAAAAACGCTATGAAAGCAAGCTACGCGCGCTTCGTTCACATACTGCAAAACTGTCTTATCACGACTAGTTTAATTTACTTTTGCTGTTTTCAAGTCAATGCAAGCTCACAGAAACAGCTTGAACACGATATAGCGACTCTTACTTCAAACCAGTTTTATGGCCGAAAAACGAATACTGTTGGTGCTAAGCGGGCTGCAGAATATATTACCCAGCGATTTAGCGACCTTGGTTATCAAATTCAACGCCAAGACTTTCACTACTTGGGCACCTTTTACCAGCAACCCCAAGCTAGTAACATTATTGCCGTTCAGCCAAACAGCTGCCAATCGTGCAAATTAATCGTGTTAACCGCACATTACGATCACTTAGGTTTACAAGGCAGTCGTCTTTACCCTGGAGCTAATGATAATGCCAGTGGTGTTGCAGCCCTTCTTTATATAGCAGCCATTTTTGCTGAGAAAACATCCCCATATAAGCTTGTGTTTGTTGCTACAGATGCAGAAGAAAATGGCTTACATGGTAGTGATTACTTCGTTTCTACATTAAATCCTAGCGACGTAAAGCTGAAAATTAACTTAGACATGTTGGTGGTTAATCAGCACAAACCGCGTATGATCGCATTTTTAAATCATCAATCGCAGTACAAAAACGCCATAAACTCACTGTCTGACGAGAAAATACGGTTTATAGCAACAAGTTCTTCGCACTATTTAAACCGTTTGTTTGATTTAAAAGTTAACTGGCTTAAGGCAAGTGACCACTACTCTTTTGCTAAAGCTGACATTCCTTATATTTACTTTGGTATGGGTCATGATAAGCACCATCATCAAAGCACTGATACGATTGCACACATCAATTTCGATTTATATGAACACGCTATTCAAAAAATAGCTGAATTTATGGAAAAGCTAACCGACTAACTTAGTAGGTAATTTAGATGTGGCTACAAACTGTATTTTTTGCGCCTTAGTGAGCTTTTTTACGCGACACTCCAATTTACTTGCCTCACTGCGACTACCCACTTGCTGTTGGTAAATTAATTTAAGCGGCCCTTTGCCTTTTAAATTTTTCGCACCTTTGCCAGCTTGGTGGGCTTCAAAACGTTTTTGCACATTGGTACTGATCCCCGTATACCAATGCCCTAAACGAGTCTGAACAATATACAAATGCCATGAAGCATCTGAGTTATCGCTGTTTTTTATTGGATCGGGTAAACTTTCTGTATTATCTGTGGTCAAATTTATGCCTCGTGATTGTTAATCGCATTTCAGTAAAAACAATTACTGAAAAGGGTTTTACCTTCTGTGACTAATCGGTATCATGCAGTGTATAAAAAATAAGGATTCAAACAAATAATGCAGTCGTTTAAAACTTTTTCTTTTTGGTTAGTACTTACCCTTACTTTAAGTGCTACAGCAGGGTGTTCAAGCTGGGTTTACCGTATCAATATTCCACAAGGTAACTTTTTAGAACAATCTGACGTTGATAAACTTCGCGTCAATATGACACGCGAACAAGTTCTTTATGTACTTGGTAAACCAGTAGCTGAAGATTCATTCGACAATAATACATGGCATTATCTTTATGTATTTAATATTGGTCGTAGTAACGAACAGCGTAAATCACTAACGCTTAACTTTGAAAACGATAAACTGGTTTCACTTTCAGGTGATTATGAACAGCCAAGTGAATTCAATACACCGCTCGAGCAAGAGTAACGAATCACACTTAACAAAAAGGGTAGCTTAGCTACCCTTTTTGTTATGCTTTATTTAAAGGGCGACCGCCCGTTACTTTGTTTGCTCGGCCTTCTTCTTTTGCTTTTTCTGCTCGGCGTCTGCGTGCATCTTTTGGATCTGCAATTAATGGGCGATAAATCTCTATTCTGTCGCCATCCTTAACCTGCTGATTTAATTTGCAGGTTCGATTCCAGATCCCTAATGTTAAATTGTTAGCATCGATTTCAGGACATTTGTCAAAAATACCTGACTTTATCACCGCCTGCTCTGCACTAGTCCCTACTGGTACTTCAACAAGTAAACTTGTCGCTGTGGTAGGTAGCGCATATACAACTTCAACAGTAATCATGTGCGTGCTCCGTAAACAGTTTTCGCGCGCTGAGTAAACGCATTCACCATATTTTTAGCAACTTCGTTAAATATTTTACCAAAAGCAAGCTCAATTAGTTTACTGGCAAATTCAAACTCTAAATGTAAGTGCACTTTGCATGCTTGCTCATCTAGAGGTAAAAACTGCCATTTACCCTGTAGCTTTTTAAACGGCCCATCCACTAAGCGTAGCGTAACCGTTTGCTCATCAATAAAGGTATTTTCGGTGGTGAACCACTTTTTCAAACCTGCTTTCGAGATCTCTAAGCTTGCTGTCATGCCGCTGGTTTGTTGTGCAATTATCTTCGCATCAGAGCAATGCGGCAAAAACTCTGGGTACGCATCTACATCGTTCACAAGATCAAACATTTCTTTACTGCTGTACATTACCAGCGCACTTTTTTCTATCTGCGGCATATTCACTCCCAACTGTGTCGGCGAATTTTAGCAAGCTTTGGCTATTTCCCCAAATTTTAGTAGCGTGAAAATTTATGCAAAGCCTTAAAAAAGCGATGTAAAAACGCTGTTTTTACGTATAATATGAGCCACTATGGCTAAGAAAAAATCATCTAAATCGACAAGTAATACCATCGCGCTTAACAAAAAAGCGCGCCATGAGTATTTTTTACACGATAAGTTCGAAGCAGGGGTTGAACTACAGGGCTGGGAAGTAAAAAGTATCCGAGCTGGTAAAGTAAACATCTCTGAGACTTATATTCATATTAAAAACGGCGAAGCATTTTTACTTGGCAGTCAAATTCAGCCACTCAATAGTGCTTCTACTCACGTGATTTGCGATCCTCTTCGTTATCGTAAGTTACTTTTAAATAAGCGTGAAATCGATCGTCTTATCGGTGCCACAGAACGCGATGGGTTTTCTTTAATCGCAACTGCAATGTACTGGAAAAAATGCTGGGTGAAGTTGGAGTTCCACCTTGCTAAAGGTAAAAAGATGCACGACAAACGCGAAGACGGAAAAAACAAAGATTGGGCGCGTGAAAAAGAACGCCTAATGAAACATAAAGCATAATTCTGCTCTTTGAGCCTAACTTAAGGTTAGGCTCTTATCCCTTATAAACTCTCGCTTTTTACAAATAAATCAATACCCTTTCTAAAAACCCATACTTTTTTGCTATTTCAAACAATATCATTTACATGATATCAATCTTTACTGTGATATTTTCACAATACTTTCACAATTAAACAAGGATTGAAATTTATGAAGAACACCCACCGCTTTATACAGCGACCTCTCTATGCATTTACAATTGCAGCGTTAAGTGGCACAAGTTTTATGTCTGTTGCCGCACAATCAGATGGAGCTGAAAAGGTCGAGCGTATTGAAGTTACAGGTTCTCGCATTAAGCGCTCTGATATTGAAGGCCCTTCACCGGTACAATCTATTAGTCGTGCTGATATCGACAATATGGGTTACGACAATCTACAGCAACTATTGGAGCGTATGCCAGTTGCAGGTAATGGAACTTTCTCTACGCGCGGTAATAACCAAGACTCAACAGCAAATGGTGCCGCTGCAGTGAGTCTTCGTGGCTTAGGTTCAGATGCAACACTGGTACTAATTAATGGCCGCCGTGTATCTATTAGTGCCTTTGCAGAAAGCATTACCAATTCATTTGTTGATATCAACTCAATCCCAGTCTCTGCTATTGAGCGTATCGATATTTTAAAGGATGGCGCATCAGCAATTTATGGTTCTGATGCAGTTGCAGGTGTAGTTAATATCATCTTAAAGAAAGATATTAATGGTCTGGAAGTAAACCTAGGTTACGGCGGTACTGATGGTCCTAACTACGAAGAAAAAACGGCAAGCCTAGTTTGGGGTACGAGTACTGAAAAAAGCAGTGCGTCAATCATTATTGACTACTTTAACAACACAGCGCTGTCTTCTGATGAAATGGGTCGCTTAGGTACTGCAAATCAAGAACCTTATGGCGGCATGGATTTTCGTTCATCGCGTGGCTTCCCTGGCTACTTTTACGTAGATGGCGAAAAAACAATTGACCCTGCATGCCCGGCAGAAAATGCCACAGCAAGTGGGAGCTGTTTATTTGACTACGGTCCATTTGGTTATGTAACTCCGGCGTCAGAGCGTGTTGGTGCTATATCACAGTTTGAATACAACTTTGATAACGGTATTTCAGCTTTCTTAGAAGTGGCTGTACAACATAATACATCGCAAGCAGCTGGTGCCCCTACCCCTCTTGATGAAGATGCAGGCTTAACAGTGCCAGCAAGTCATCCAAATAACCCATTTGGCCAAGATATCGAGATTGGTCGCTACAGAACGGTAGATGCAGGCCCTCGTCAATGGGACATTGAGTCAGATACGTTACGTTTTGTTGCTGGTTTAAGAGGTGAGATCAGTGACTGGAGCTGGGAAGCGGCAGTTCAAAAAGGCCGTAGTAAATCAATGCAAACAGGTGATAGAAGCCAAGGTTGGGTGCGCACTGATTTCTTACAACAAGAAATTGACGCAGGTAACTATAACCCATTCGGTGGCACCTATAATGACCAAGCAGTTATTGATCGTATTACCACAAGCTTAGTTCGCCGCGGCGAATCTCACATGACATCATTTGATGCAAATATCAGTGGTGAAGCATTTAGCTTTGGCGATGATGTAGTGATGATGGCTGCAGGTATTGAATACCGTGAAGAAGATGTGAGCGATATTCCAGATGACCAATTCCAACGCGGGTTAATCTTTGGTACTGAGTCTGTATCAGCTGCAGCAGAGCGCGATCAGTATGCTGCTTATATTGAGTTTTCAATTCCGTTAGCAGAAAACTTAGAGCTGCAATTAGCAGGTCGTTACGATGATTACAGTGACTTTGGTTCAACAACAAACCCTAAAGTAGCTGTGCGCTGGGCACCAACAGATTCAATTACTGTGCGTGGTTCTTGGGCTCAAGGTTTCCGTGCTCCTTCACTGGCACAGATTGGTTTAGGTCCATCTGAAGAAAGTCAGTTCTTTGTAGATACTTATCGTTGTCAGGCAACGGGACAGGATTGTAATGCTCTAGATTACAATATCCAATTTGCGGGTAACCCGAACCTTGAAGCTGAAGAATCAGAGTCATGGAACGTGGGCTTCATTTGGGCACCAACCGCTGAGTTTGGCTTTGGAATCGATGTATGGAGCATTACACAAGATAATAAGATAGACGAACAAGAGTTCGGCCCTATCTATGATAACAACTGTAACGATCAAAACAGCACTGTGTGTGTGCGTTTGGCACCACAAAATGGTCAAAGTTTAGGTGTAATCCAAAAAGTTTACAGCACCTTTGAAAACGTTTCATCGCAAGAAGTATCGGGTGTTGATGTGTCGGCAAACTACACTCATGCTATGAACGATTACGGCTTCTTAAAATTCAATTTAGAATGGGCATACCAAAACGAATTTAAAAAAGATGGTCGCGATTACACAGGCGAGTACCGTTATCCTGAAAACCGTTGGATTTTCTCAACAAATTGGGAAATGGGTGACTTCAATACCAATGTGAACGTTAGCTACACAGGCGAGTTTGAAGATACACCAGACATCGACTTTGATGGAAACTTAGACTTTGATAGCAACACATCACGTATGGTTGATTCGCAAACACTGGTTGATTTACAAACTGCGTATAACTTTTCAGATAAAATCAAACTATCTGTGGGTGTGAATAACGTGTTTGATGAAGATCCTCCGTTCGCAATCGGCGATGGTGATGGCGACTTATATGGCTATGTATCGAGCGTACATAACCCACGTGGTCGTTATTTCTATACTAAGCTAACAATGCGCTTTAATTAATCTCGTTGAGCTTAAAAACAAAAACCCGCCAATTGGCGGGTTTTTTAATTCGCTAACAAAGGCCTAAATTATAGGTCGCCTTCGTTTTCAGAAAGGAATTTAGCAACACCTTCAGGGCTTGCATCCATACCTTTTTTACCTTCAGTCCAACCTGCTGGACATACTTCACCGTGCTCGCTGTGGAACGCTAGCGCGTCAACCATGCGGATCATTTCGTCGATGTTACGGCCTAGTGGAAGGTCGTTAACTACTTGGTGACGTACGTTACCTTCTTCGTCGATTAGGAAAGAACCACGGAAAGCAACACCAGCTTCTGGGTGCTCAACGTCGTATGCTTTACAGATTTCGTGTTTAACGTCTGCAACTAATGCATATTTAACTTGACCAATACCACCGTCAGCAACGGCAGTGTTACGCCATGCATTGTGTGAGAATTGTGAATCGATAGAAACACCGATTACTTCAACGCCACGCTTTTGGAACTCTTCAAAACGCTTGTCGAAAGCGATTAACTCTGAAGGACAAACGAAAGTGAAGTCTAACGGGTAAAAGAAGATAACTGCTTTTTTACCTTTGATAGTTTCTTTTAGGTTGAAGTTTTCAACGATTTCACCGTTACCTAGAACAGCTGCTGCAGTAAAGTCTGGTGCCTGACGGCCAACTAATACACCCATTTTTATCTCCAAATATTTGAGTTTATTTCCAATTGCATAAGCAATACTTACCTTTATATGGTTCCAAAAAACTAAAAACCAAGAGTAAGCACTGATATTTTGTAAGATAGTTTAAAGAGGTTACAGAGAAATGAACAATCGGAAATATCGATATCACCAATCGGAAAAATTGATTTAGCTAAGTTACTCATTATCGATTGAATATTAATGAATGAACAACTGACTAAAGAGTAAAGCGTGCCCTCTCAAAGATATATTCTACAGAGCACAACACGCATCTTTAATCAGTACATCGGAAGCTAACTAATCCCTAAGTACTTATGCACCTGAACTGATAAACGCCAATTTTTCTCAATACATGTTTCAATAGCAAGTTTGGTCGCTGACTGCTTTTGACTAATTGGTTGAAGGTACACTAAACGTGGATTCACACCCGTTTTTAAGAATAAGTCTTCAAGCTCTTCAACATGCTTTTGCATTGCAACAGGATGCTTAATTTCATCAGCACGCTGCATCGCACTGCGCAGTACTTTATAGCCACCACGCATATTAATCTTTGGTGATACGGTCACCCATGTTTGCTCAGGCGCTAAAATCTCAAATGTGCCGCTGGTTTCAATTTGAGTTGAGTAGCCGTTTGCATGTAATAATTCACACACTGGATTTAGGTCGTACATGCAAGGCTCACCACCGGTGATCACCACATGTTTAGCGTTATAGCCACGTTCTTTAAATAATGCTAATACTTGCTCTGCTGATGCTTCTGCCCAATGATCAGAATCCGCTTTTTTCTCGACCGTGTCATCAAGAGACACTTTATATACATTATCAACATCCCATGTTTGCTTCGTATCACACCAAGCACAGCCTACAGGGCAGCCTTGTAAACGTAAAAAGATTGAAGGTGTACCCGTAAAACTCGCTTCACCTTGAATTGTTTCAAACACTTCGTTAATTTTGTACAAAAGACATCTCACTTACGACACGACGGTATAAAATACATACCATCAGATAAACCAAAAACACTGGCAAAAATTGTTATTTAGGCCCGAGCCGTGTAGTATATCGCGCCCTGAAGTAAACCTCTATCAAAAGTAAGAGCAAAACAGTTATGACGCAAAAAGTAGTTGTTATTTATTCCGGCGGTATGGACTCGTTTACCGTATTAAATAAAGCCCTGCAACAAGGCCACGAAGTGTATGCCCTGTCGTTCGACTACGGCCAGCGTCATGTTAAAGAGCTTAAAGTTGCCGCTCAAGTATGTGAAAAATTAGGTGTTCCACATAAAATTGTTGATATTTCAGCAATCAACCAATTGATTGGTGGTTCATCACTGACCGACGATATTGACGTGCCAGAAGGTCACTACGAAGAAGAAAGCATGAAGAGCACAATTGTGCCTAACCGCAACATGATCTTACTTTCACTTGCTGTGGGTTATGCGGTGTCTTTAAAAGCCAGCAAAGTTTATTACGGTGCGCACTCAGGCGATCATGCTATTTATCCTGATTGTCGCCCTGAGTTTGTGCAAAAAATGGATGATGTTTGCCGTATTGCTAATTACGACGCTGTTGAGATTTTCAGCCCGTACTTAAACAATACCAAAATCGACATTTTGACAGACGGTTTAAAAATGGGTCTTGATTACAGCCAAACATGGACCTGTTACAACGGCCGCGACAAAGCCTGTGGCAAATGTGGTGCCTGCCAAGAACGCTTAGAAGCTTTCGCATTAAATAACGTTACCGACCCTATCGAGTACGAATAACCATAACGTTTACGTTTAAAAGGCGAGATTAACTCGCCTTTTTTGATTGTGTTTGTTGGATAAGTTTTAGCAGCTCTGCAGTAGCAGTCGCATCGGCTAATGCTCGGTGATGATTAGTTAAATTCAATTCAAAATGTGCCGCTAAATTACCGAGTGAATAAGACTTAAGCTTTGGAAATGCTTTGCGCGACTCAACCACTGTACATAGCTTTGGCATTTTAAAGCCCTGCCCGATTGCACTGTATTCTTTGCGAATAAAACCGTAATCAAAATTCACATTATGGGCAACAAAAACACTGCCTTTTAAAAGTGAACGCAGTGTATCGGCAACCTCTTCAAAGCGAGGAGCATCACGCACCATCGCAGCATTAATTCCTGTTAGCTTAGTGATAAAGGCAGGAATACTTCGCTCAGGATTGATTAAACTTGCCCATTGCTTTATCACTTCGCCCGCTTGTAACTGCACAACTGCAATTTCGGTAATTTTATTATTACCTTGTACGCCACCCGTGGTTTCTATATCAACGACACTATAAATACGGTTCGGATCATTAAACCAATTTACTGCGACGATGTTTACTGCAAAGCCCTGCTGTTTTAACACCTCAATACTGACAAGTTGGTTACGTCTTAGTTTGTCGCCAGGGGCTTTTACTTCTTCAAAGGTGAGCTTATCCCCTTTTAGCACCATCAAGTCTGGGTAACCGTCTTTTAGCTGCTTAAAGGTTTTTGACATTTGTAATAAATGCGCTTTTAAATTTGCAAGCGGGCTGTGTTTTATTAATACCTCTAGCGGCTCTAAAATATCGCTATGCCACATAAAAACACCATTAGGTGTTTCGTAAAACTGCCCTGCATTTTTGCAGACATGTTTATACAAGGCTTCATTGCTAGTGAAATTTGCAAGCTTTTGCTCAATTTGTGTTTGTTGCAAAGTGTAAAAGCAATCAGCCTGCAACACCTTTGGGTAAATATCAAATTCATTACACGGCGGGTGCGGAGTCTCTATAAAAAGCTCTTGCCAAAACGTTAAGGTAAAGAAGCTCAACCAAAGGTTATTCTCAGTAAAAAATACCGTGTTACCAAGCTGTTGATAGTGCTCGCACACTCCTTGCTCTACATCGCCACGGTAAATATCATCAACCTCTAATTGATGCTCTGTATCCATGAGCATTTGTGTTAAGCGTGAACGTTGTTGCTTGTTATATTTACGCTGTAAAAAATCTTCAGCGAAATACAAAATGCCATCATCAAGTGGGTCTTGAATAATACTTTCAAGCTTTTGCTCAACCCAGTCTTTATCTCCTTGCTTATAACGCTGGCGAATAGCTAGCTCTTGCGCTTCACTGCTGCCTTCACAGTGCTCAAGTAACTCAAATGCAAATGCTAAGTTATGCTCTTTGAGTTGTTTGTATAGGCGAATAAGTAACTTATTTTTAATACTCTGGGCTAGTTCATCTTCACAGCTGATAGCTAAAAGCGCATGGGCTAAGTTTTGATACTGTGTTTGTGACTCGCTTTGCTTAAACTGCATGCGTAATTGGTTTAATTGATAATGTGTTTGTGCCTCGGCTAACGTTTGAAAACGCGATAAGCTCTCGCTGACATCGCTACGCACTTTTGCAATTCCTAAGTCACGCATCACAAATCGGTTTTGATGGTTTATATCGCCGCCACTCAGTCGGCCACTGTATAAAAACTCAAAATATTCATAATATTGGTCTCGGCTATTAACTACAAACTGACTAAACAATGCCTCTAAATCAGCGTGGCTACGATCGATATGTTGTTTACACAGTTGGGTTAAGCTCTGTTTACTGGCTGACTTTTTGTAATCAGCTTGAGTTGCCATTAACGCATCGTTTGCTAATAAGGTTAACAGGGTTGGCTTTGTTAAATGTTCAAGCAATAGATCTAATTCGTCGTTGTTAGGATGCGCTACCAGTCCTTGTTGTTTTAACTTAAAAATAGCACCGTGAAGATTAGGGATCTCTTCATAATTTAATGATGACAATGCAACAATTTTTGGCTTACGAGAATAAATACGCAGCAAAGTACACAAGCTTTGCTCATCAAGTTGAAGGAGTTTTTTAAGAAATTGCTGCTGCTCTGCTAAAAGCAGATGCCTGCACTGAGATTGAATAAACTCAGCAAGCTCAAAGAAGTGACTTAAATAATATTTTGCTGGTAATTGTGTTTTCATATCCAAACCCGACACTGTATATAATTACAGTATCGGGTATTAGCTAAGCGATTTCAATATTTGAGGCTATTTAACTTTTAAAATACCCACAACCGCGCAAATTGCGCCACCCACCATACCTAACCAAGCTTCAATCGGCGTATCGCCGCTAAAAGTTCGGCTAATTTGCGCACTCGCCGAGTCATACACGTTGTAACCCCAAACCGCGAGTGCTACACCAATAACAATTAAAGCAATTCCTATAATTTTTCCCATTGTGTTGTTCCTTATTGTTGTTTTTTATTACATGTTAGTACGAACAGTTTTGCACATAAAATAATTAGCTGCAAAACCTTAAGTAATAATCAAACTAAAGATTATGTTTTGCCCACTTAACGAAACATGAAGCTCTGCACCAATTGCTCGACTTAACGCCTTGGCAATGGATAAACCTAAACCGAAGTTATCATTAGACGTTCTGGCACTGTCTTTTTGCCATAGTGGATCAAATAACTGACTAATATCTTCATCTGTTAAGGATACTTTTAATTCATTAGTAACAGAGAATTGCAACTTACCCTCGTCATTCAACTGCGTACTTACAATCACTACGCTCTTTTCTGGGCTATATTGTTTGGCGTTATTGACAAGGTTGGTGATGATTGATTCAAGTGCAAATAGATTACTAACAATCGCCGGTATATCTTCTTGAAGTGCAAATTCAACTCGCTCTAAATCGCACTTTTCTAAGATGCGCATTATGACCTGATTTAAATCACAAGCGTCTTGTTTTGGTAAAGCTTCATTACTGTATTTATGCAGTAGCAATAAGTTCGACACAATGCTTTTTAACCGTTGGCTAATTTTTAGTACCTCGGGTTTAAAATCGGCTTCAAATTCTTTTTCATCAGGAAAACGAATTGCCACTTCGGTCATGTTGATTAGCTCAGCAATAGGGGTTTTTAGTTCGTGAGCGATGTCTGAGGTTAAACGTTTTTCGCGAAAGTAAAGCTGCCTGTTTTCTTGAATAAAGGCATTTAAGCTATTTACAATCGGCTGTAGCTCTTTAACTGGTTCTTTAACGACAATTATTGCGTTTTTATCAGCGATACTGAGCTTACTTATATCACGATTTAATTTATTGAGTGGCGCTAGCGAGCTGTCTACCGATTTACGCACAAATAAACGAATAAAGACAATGACTGTTACTGTGGTAACCACAAAAATAATGTCGATAAGCCATAATATAAAATCAACTTCTTCGGAAGATGCGGCATAAGCCAGCGTGAGTGTTTTAAAGTTCGGCTTACTCACCCCGTCATAAGAGCTGTGGTGCGAATGTGGATCAAACTGCGGTTGAAAGCGAGTATAAATGATCCGTCCATCTCGACCATCTGGTAACTGGGTGGTCATTATTTTCGCTTCACCGAGTTTTAGTTCTTGAAACTTAAGGCTCTTTACTGGAAATAAATCAAGACTTGGTGAGCGAATAAGTACGCCTTCATCAGTCCACACTTGAAAATACTCAGGTTCAACTCGGCCATCAAACTCTGGCATAAACTCACCCGGGTGGTTAAAACCTATCCCTTGGTCGTCCTCATGCACCAGTGTCATTAGCATACCAGCTTTTGAGTGTAAGCCACGGTTAAACTCATTATCTATCCAGCTGTCGACGGCAATATCTGTGGCTAATAAAATACCTAAAACAAGCCCTGTTATAGCTATGGATAGAGTAAAAACTAATTTACTGCGAATTGATTTCATCACCTTCCTTGAATTATGTAACCAAAGCCGCGCTTGGTTTGAATAGGTAACTCACCACCTGCCGCTCTAACCTTTTTACGTGCCGATGATAAATGCGCCTCAATAGAGTTTTTCGAAACCAAGTCATATTGTCCAGCAATATAAGTACTTAACTTTTCTGATGTAATCACTTTATTTTGATTGCTAAATAAGCACTCAACAATTTTGTATTCGTTGGGTGTAAGGTCGATGACAGTGTCACCGACTTGCAACAGTTTTAATTGTAAGTTCAAAGCCAGGTTATCGATGCGGATCACGTCACTGATTGTTTTCAAGCCACCGCGACGCATCAAGTTTAATAACCTTGCATGAAGCTCATCAAACGAAAATGGTTTTGTTAGGTAGTCATCAGCCCCTGTCAGCAGCCCTTTCACTTTGTCTTCAGGCTCTTGCTTGGCAGATAAAATCAGCACACGCACATCGAGCTGCTTTGCTCTAATTGTTTGTAATAGGGTAATACCATCAATGCTGGGTAACATAATGTCGAGTATGATTAATTCGTAATCTCCTGTCATTGCCATACTAAGTCCTTCAGCACCATCGCCAGTTTCATCAATGGTAAAACCTAGGTTTTCAAGGCCAATTCGTAGACTACGTCTTAATGACACTGAATCTTCAATAATTAACAATTTCATATGTTACTCAAATAGGTAAAAACACTTTTACGTCATCAGGTTACGCCACCAAACTTAAGATTCACTTAAGATTTACTGAAGTTTTTCTGGTTTAGAAAATATTAAGATTACCATAAGGATTTCTTAAGTTTTGCTTCCTACTATAGCCGTAGTTTCGATTAAGTAAGTACGACTATGACAGCAAAACTCTCCGTTTTAAAACCTTTGTTTCGTTTTACCTTATTATTAATGGCAGTTTTTATGCTGTCGAGAATTGGCTTGCTGTTATGGCAACAGCAACGGCTCGTTGATGGCGATAGCTTAGCGGTGCTAATGGGTGGCCTGAGAATCGACTTAAGTAGTCTTGGTTACTTATCAGCCTTAGCTGTTTTGATGTTACTTGCTAACGTGTTTTTGCGCAGTAAGACCACTTTATTTCAACATGCTTTTACTCTTTATAGCAGCCTAGTTGTGACTTTAATCGTGGTTGTTGAGGCTTCGACACCCGAGTTTATTAACCAATACGATGTGCGACCAAATCGCTTATTTGTCGAATACCTAGATTATCCTCAAGAAGTATTCTCTATGCTGTTAAATGGCCATCTGCTGGCTATGATAAGCAGCTTAATTATTGCAACATTAAGTTGTGTGTTTACGTATCGCTTTATAAGCGCAGCATTTAGTAAACAACAAAACACTAAAAAAGTTAGCCAAGTTGTAATACTCGTTACCACCTTATTAGTTTGTTTAATTAGCGCAAGAGGTACTGTAAGTCATCGCCCGTTAAATCCTGCGTTAGTGTACTTTTCAAGTGACTCGCTGGTTAACTCCTTGGCCCTTAATTCAACTTACAGTGTCGCATTTGCTATTAAAAATATGGGCAATGAAAAAAATGCCAGTAGCTTGTATGGCACCATGCCACGTGATGAAATTTTACAAACAGTCAAGCAAGCCGCCTATAAACAGCAATTTATCACTGAGAGCATTCCTACTCTTGCTAACAACCTGCCGTTTAACACCGGCAAACAAAAGAATTTAGTTATCATTTTAGAAGAAAGCTTAGGCGCACGCTTTGTTGGTGAATTAGGTGGCATTGGCGTGACTCCTGAACTAGATAAGCTTTATCAACAAGGCTGGGGGTTTGATAATTTATACGCTACTGGCACACGCTCTGTTCGTGGTATCGAAGCAGTTACAACGGGGTTTACTCCTTCCCCTTCACGCTCTGTGGTAAAACTTTCTAAATCACAGCGCAACTTTTTTTCTCTTGCCGATGTATTAACCCGCACCGGTTATACCACCCAATTTATCTACGGCGGTGAAAGCCATTTTGATAACATGAAAAGCTTTTTCTTAGGGAATGGCTTTAGCGATATTGTCGATATTAATGACATACAAAGCCCAGAGTTTATCTCATCTTGGGGAGTAAGCGACGAAGACTTGTTTAATCAAGCTGATAAAGAGCTAAACGAGTTAAATAAAACGGGCAAGCCTTTTTTCAGCCTTGTGTTTACGTCAAGTAACCACGACCCATTCGATATACCAGAAGGTAAAGTAACGCTACCTGATGGCCACGACCCAGAAAACTACAAACGCGACCTAGCAATTAAATACGCTGATTATGCACTAGGTAAATTCATCGCAAAGGCAAAAACGCAAAATTACTGGCAAGACACGGTATTTTTAGTGGTTGCTGATCATGATGTACGGGTGTTTGGCTCAGAGCCTGTACCGCTTAAATCCTTCCATATCCCTGCTGTGATCCTAAACAGTGATGTGAAAGCAAAGCGCGATACTCGCTTAGTCAGCCAAATAGACTTACCTGCTACTTTGTTGTCTTTATTAGGTGTAGGGCAAGCAACTCCCATGCTTGGCTATGACTTAACTAAACAATACCCTGTTGAGCGCGCCATGATGCAGTATTACGACAACTTTGCTTATGTAGAAAATGGTGAGGCGGTAATACTAATGCCAAACCAAAAAGTGAGTTATTGGCGTTATGACACAACCAATAAAAGCCAAGTTGCCATTGATAAACCAACCACTGACTTAAACCTTGCCAAAAAAGCGCTGGCTCATGTCTTATTTAGCAATCTTGCTTATACCGAAAAGCTGTATCGCTTACCGAATAAATCATAGCGATGAGGAATGACTATGAGTATGCAAATCAAACAACTTTTTACTAAAAAATGGCCCGTTAGCTACAGCCAATTTGTCTGGCTAGTGTCTTTATATTTAGTTATCGCTTTTAACGGCTTATTTTTATATAACGTGTTTGAGGCGGCAGCCAAGCCTGGGCATGTCGACTGGTTATTCATAATAACCGTGCCGTTTTTCTTATTGGCATTGACGGCAATGGTGCTAAGTTGGCTGTCGTTAATCACCTTTGTAAAGCCCATACTTTTGACAAGCGTGGTGCTCTCGTCACTGCTGTTTTATGCCACTTTAAACTATGGCGTGATCTTCGATAAAAGCATGTTGCAAAATGTCTTAGAAACAAATTCAGGTGAGGCATTTTCATACCTGAATGTACAAGTTATCGCTTTTATTGGTGTGCTTGGGGTGCTGCCAGCCTATTTGTTTTCTCGCTTTAAGATTGTTGGCCACTTTCGCGAACGCCTAAGAAGCTTTGCGCTATTAAACCTTGCAGCTGTTATCGTTGTAGCCATTATTGCGGTACCATTTTATAAAGATTATGCCTCTGTAGGGCGTAATAACCGCCAATTAACGAGCTACATAACTCCTTTTGCATTTTACACTGCAGGTTATAAGTACTTGCGCGATAATTATTTTTATCCACCTTTACCATTCAAAGTATTAGATAAAACACCGCATTTATTGGCTAAGCAGCAAAGCTCACTCACCATTATGGTAGTAGGCGAAACAGCACGAGCTACCAATTTTTCACTGCAAGGTTATGAAAAACCAACCAATCAAAATACACCTAAGCTTGGGGTAAAATATTTCAGTAATGTTAGTTCATGCGGTACAGCAACTGCAATTTCTGTACCTTGCATGTTCTCTCGATTAGACCGCAACAGCTATGATTCACGTATAGCACAAAGCCAAGAGAATGCGCTTGATATCATTCAACGAAGTGGAGTTGAAGTAACATGGATTGATAATAACAGCAGCTGCAAAGGGGTTTGTGTACGTGTTAAATCACAAACGATAGAACCGACAAAGAGCAATCCACTTTGTGATGGCCATTACTGTTTTGATGAGGTACTCGTTGATGAGTTAGCAGCAACACTTGCCAAGAGTAATGCAAAGCACCAACTAGTGGTGTTACATATGATTGGTTCACATGGGCCAACCTACTATCGCCGCTACCCAAAAAAAGACACTAAATTTTTGCCTGACTGCCCACGTAGCGATATCCAAAATTGTAGCAGCGAGCAACTCACAAACACCTATGACAATACCATTGCTTATACCGACTTAGTGCTGAGTAAACTAATCAACTTGCTTAAAGACAGTAAAGCGGATGATAAATCACTGTTATATGTCTCTGATCATGGTGAGTCGTTAGGTGAAAAAGGTTTGTATTTACACGGTTTTCCATATGCATTAGCGCCAAAAGAGCAAACTCAAGTGCCTATGCTGTTTTGGAGTAATAAGCTAGCCGATAGCCGCTTTAACCAATGTATTGAACAACAGCGTAACCATGCTTTTTCACACGATAACATTTTTGACACCCTACTTGGCTTAACCCATGTCGGAAGTACTAAATATAATCCTGAGCAAGACATTTTTTATGCTTGCTCAAAACAAAGCTAACGAAATAGAGATTTCATACTATGCAATTTGATAGCACTAACAAACCCATAGGCATTAAACGTATTCGCCTTGCATTTAAAAATTCCCAACGTGCATTCACGTGGTTAGCAAAACATGAATCTGCTTTTAAACAAGAGCTGATACTATTGGTCCTTGCCATAGCCGTGGTTTTTATCTGGCAAATTACCCTGTATGAGAAAATCATGCTGCTTGTATCTGTGCTATTTGTGATGTTTGCTGAAGTGGTCAATACGGCAATTGAAGCAGCAATAGACCGCATAGGCCTTGAAATTCATCCGTTATCAGGCCTAGCTAAAGACTTGGGGTCAGCAGCCGTACTTATTGCTCTTACAATTTGTGCGCTAGTATGGGGCGGTGTATTTGTTTACAACCTAAGTTAACTGGCTTTTTTATCATCCGGGGTGTCATTACAAAGTGCACAATGTCGCCCTTTTGATGAGTGATATAAACGGGTTGCGATAAAAATTGCCGTTGCAATAAATGACCAAAGTAACGCAAAACTTAATGCGCTTTGTGTGTCGTGACCTTTAAGGATTTCTACCATAAACAATAAAATAGCCACCAGCGTGAAAACTCTAGTGGCTCTTAAAATCCAAAATTTTGTACTCATAACTTACTCCTTTAAAAAAGTAAGTGTAGTTCAAAGTAAGAAAAAACACCTAAAAAACCAAAGCAGGCTCAGACAAAATCTGTACATTATTTTTAAATACTTCTAATTGCCCTGTCGGAGATTGTTCAGTACCTAGCACGATAACATGACACACATAGCGATAGCCGTTATTCATAAATGTATAAAAATGGTTACCGCCACTACCATCAAAGCTTAACGTGCCCCCTGTTATCACCAATCTTGGCTCATCCAGCATTGATTGTTCAATATCCCAAGCCGCATAGCGGTATTGATTTTCTGCCAACTCATCAATACGAATTAAATGCTTTTTTGTCTTCCAAGTTAGTATCGGCTGAGTAAATTCGCGAAGGGTTTCGTGTAAAGCTTGTTTTTGCTCTTCAATAAGCGCTTCGCGTAATGTTTTTTCTGCATCTGATTGATAGGGCACAGCCCAAATAGAACCATCAAAGTCTAACCAAAGTTTGCCTGAATCAAACATAATACCGCGCCAACCCATCATCTCCCAATCATGACGAATATTTGAGTTAGCTATCGACTCAACAAATTGCTGATCAAATACCTGCTCAAATTTATCGATAAGCATTTGCTTATTCTCAATGTCTTTAAGAGGGGCTTTACGCTGCAATGGATAGTGGACTCGTTCTGCAATCGCCGCTTTATCCCCTGCTTTAAACGCTGCAACCACAGGTTTTACTATTTTGATATGCTTTGTTGCGGCAGTAGCCCATGATGAATAAGAGCTACCAATCAGTACGATTGCACTTAACAAAACTGCTTTCACTTTAGTATCCATTTTTTAGTTTTTTAAAGCGTAACAAATTAGGGGACACGCAGTACAGCCTCAACTAAAATTCTAATTGAACTGCATCACTTTGATTACCTAATCTGTCAACGGCTATTACTTTAATTGTTGTTAATGTTTGTTGCTCTTTTTCTGTAGCAACTTTGAGCGTATGTTTATTGTTTGCATAAAGCTGATAATGCCAATCGTCACCGTATTTAAAATACACCAAGCTCTGCGTTACTTGTGGTTCATTTGCATGCTGCCAAGATAGCTCAATGTAATTTGCTGAACGTTCATATGAAACTTTAAATGGCTCAACCGCTGGCATGTCTATCCAAGGGGTTTGCGGTATTAATGCTTGGTGCTGAAACACGCCTTTTGCTAATGCATCACTCATTAATCGACTACCGTCAAGCGCCGCAACATTCCAAAAAACAGTCCCTGGCGATGCTAAAAATCCTCGGTTAATCATGATCTGATTAACCACTTCATCGACACCCGCTGTATCAAACGACCGAAGTGCGTTAATACCCGGCCATAAATGACGTTGTTTGGTGTTCTGTGTTTGCCACCAATTTACCAACAGTGGATAACTTTGCGCGTACTGGTTTATTGGCCAGTACAATTGTGGAGTTAAGTAATCAAGCCACCCCTCGATTAGCCATAACTTAGCATCCGCATAGAGCTTCTCGTACTGATCCATGCCACGAATTGAGTCTGGATTATTGGGTCTGTAGATACCAAATGGGCTAATGCCAACTAACACATGGGGTTTAGTTTCTTTAACACGAGCATAAAGGCGTTTAACAAATTGATTGACCGCTTCTCTACGCCAATCTGCAACTGTTAACTTGCCGCCCGCTTTTACATAAGCCTGATATTGTAATGCGTCAGGGAAATCTTCGCCTTCATTATAAGAAGGGTAAGGATAAAAGTAGTCATCGTAGTGAATACCATCTAAATCGTAATTTTTAACAAGTTCCGTTAATGTATTTAAGGTGTGAGCAACCACATCTTGATCGGTTGGTAAAAACCAATAAGTACTATTTTTTAGTTTTACCACTTGGTCTGGCATACGTGTGACCACAGAGTGTTCAGACACAGGACCACCATCAGGATGATGGGCTCGATAAGGGTTGAACCACGCATGTATCTTTAGGCCACGCTTATGTGCTTGCTCAATCCAAAACTGTAGCGGGTCATAAAATGGTGCTGGAGCTCTGCCCTGCTCGCCAGTTAAATAATAAGACCAAGGCTCACGACTACTGTGATAGAAGCTATCTGCTTGCGGGCGTACCTGAAAAATCACAGTATTAAAGTTATGCTGTTGTAATTTATCGAGAATTTGAATCGCTTGCCGTTTTTGCTCTGTGACAGCTAACCCAGGCTCAGTTGGCCAGTTAATGTTTGCGACTGTGGCAACCCAAGCAGCACGAAACTCCCTTGCGACCTGTGGTTGGTAAATCGTACCAAGCAGTTGTTTTTCAGTATACGTTGTTTCATTTTTTGACAATAAACTACACGCACTTAAAACCAAGCACATGCTCAATAGCGATAAAATTTTTAAATACATGATCAACCTCATAAAAAAGGCACAGCAATCATGTTGCTGTGCCTTCAATTTCACTAAACTCAAATGAGTATTAGAACTTCATTTGTGCGCCAATCAAGAAGCGACGACCATAATCATGAATTGCTAATGGACGATTAGCATCTGGCATACCTGTGCTATTACCTGAAGTCGCTTCTTGCTCTTCATTTGTTAAGTTAATAGCTTGGAAAATAAGATTAAAATCTTCAGAAATGTTATAGCTAACATTTAAATCATATTGACCAAAACCATCCTTATACTGGTTTAAGCCAAGGTAATTAGTATAAAAATATTCTGAACGATATGTATAAGAAACACGGGCACTGAAAGCAGTGTTTTCATAATAAACCGTCGCATTAAAAGTATCTTCTGAGTTGTTTGGCAACACAGCTTCTTCACCTGCGGCTTTTTGCTCCGGTGTTTGCTCTAGTTCAGCATCTGAATATGTATAGTTGGTTTGAATACCAAAACCATACATAAGCTTTTGAGTGTAGTTCACTTCAAAGCCCGAATTCTCACCGCCTAGGCCATTTTGAGGCTGAGTCACTAAGAAATCACGAACCTCTTCAACGCCGGTATCAGGGTCTGTCCATGTCCACTGCTTTTCAATCGTTGTATTGGTGATATACGAATCAATATCTTTGTAGAAATAAGCTAATGACAATATTGATGACTCATTAAAGTACCACTCAGCTGATAAATCATATTGAGTCGAACGATAAGGTTTTAAGTCTGGATTACCTTGTGAACCTTTGCAGCCTGTTGCCGCTGCACAGTAGCCACTTTTACGCGCTGATAAAAAATCGTAGTCAGGGCGAGACATTACTTTAGCCGCAGCAAAGCGAAGCACAACATCATCCGTAAAGTCATAATTAATGTTTACACTCGGTAAGAAGTCATCGTAGCTATTTGAGCTATATACATCTTGAATATTTTCAGGCGCAAAACTACGTCCTGTGTACTCAACTGAACGAGAGTCAAGCTCTGTTTTAACCGCGCGTACGCCCATATTACCGCGCCACTTATTGTGCTCGAACACGGCTTTGACGTAGCCAGCTGTAACGGTTTCTTCAAGGTCGAAGGTGTAGTCAAGGTGCTCATAAGGACCTGATGTTGGGCTCGTAGACGAGATCCAGTCTGCATACTGGTTATTATCAAACTGCCATAAAATGCCGTCGCTAGTAGAATCGCTTGCAAACATACCCAAATTAAAGCTCTCACCTGCTGCTGACACTTTTGGATAGTTAGCTTTCATCAAACTGGCAGCTTTTGTATGCTCACGGTATTTTACACCCGCTTTAATTGCAGTGAAAAAACCAGTGTCTAGTAAATATTCAACATCAAACTGCGCATAAAGCTCATCAGAGTCATTGAGTATGTCATTTTTATGGTTGTAATCTAAACGGTAATCTTGTGGGCTTAAGTCTGCTGATAAAGTCACATCTGGCGTACCATTTTCTAACGTAAATGACGCATTTGTATTGGCATAGTACTCTGAATAAACATCACTCACCTCACCGTCAGCTTTACTGTAACCTAGCTGACCTGTAACAGTGTAATCATCTGCTTTGTAAGTCACTTTTAAATCATGAGCTTGAGTCTTAAATTCACCACGGTAGCCCGCATTACCATAATAACCCAAGTTATTGTGTGCTGGTAAATCACCGGCGACAACCGTACCGTCAACGATAACGGGGTTCTCAATGTTAGCAATATTTTGCAGGATAAAACCGCTTGAATACGTGCCATATGATTCATGTTCTGACTTTGAATATAAGTTATTGAAAACAAAATCAAGGTTATCATTTGCAGCGTATTGGAATGTCGCTGTTGCGGTATCTAAATCGCTATCACTTGCGTAGCGGTTGTAACCCACTGCCCCAGGATAAAATTCTGCATTACCATCTTGGTTAGCATCTGTGCTGCGATATCCAAAACGTACTTCTTTACTATCACGCTGCGTTGCTGTTTCTTTGTGCACGAAGCCAACATTAAAACCAAAATCTTGGGCTTCATTTTTCCATGAATATAAACCAGACACGTATGGCTTAGTTTCATCTGCGTTTTCAAAGTGGAATGCTTTTACTGAAAGCGCTGCATAGTTAGCTTCACTATCAAGCGGTTTGCGTGTTTTTACTACAACAGTGCCACCAATTGACCCCTCATCAATGTCAGCTTCAGCAGACTTATAAACCTCGAGAGTATCGACCATTTCTGCTGGTAATAATGAGTAATTAAAACCACGCGACGGGCGTGTAATTGATGCCGAAGCCGTTGCAGAAGCCACATTTTGGCCATTTAACAGAGTTATATTTAAATGAGGTGCTGTACCACGAATACTCACTCGGTCGCTTTCACCACCTAAGTCTTTCTCTACTTGCACGCCAGGAATTCGTTGCAATGCATCTGCAACTGTTTGATCAGGAAATTTACCAATATCTTCAGCAGAAACTGCATCAACTACGCTGTTTGAAAAGCGTTTCATATTAATACTTTTCTCAACTGACGCCGCATAGCCGCGGACTTCTATCAGCTCAATATCTTCTTTTGTAACTTTCTTTTTTTCATCTTGTTGATCAGCTGCAAAGGCTGGTGCACATGTTCCAAGTAAAAGAGTTGGGAGCAATGCTTTTTTGATGCAAACAGTTAGCGTGGAGAATTTTTTATTCATGGAAATGTAACCCTATCGTTTTTTAAAAAGTGAGAGATTTTGTGACTACAAACTACATAAATGCTCTTTTGAACAACAATTGGTAACAACTTTATTGTTACATTGCGGCTACAATAGTAGTAATATTTTATAAAATCAAGATATTTTATTCTTTAAATTTTATATATTAACAATATTAAATTCCAAAAAAGAGACAAAAAAACACAGCACAAGCAACCTTGAGATTAAAAAACACTTAAAATCATTAACTTATATTAATATTTTATAAAATAGGTGTTTTTTAAGAATTGAAGAATTACATTCGCGTGTTTGTTTTGGGGAATTTTTTATTCAAGAACAAAACTAAGAATCAATGGGAATGGGCAAAAAACGTCTATAAAACAAACGCTGCTAATGCCTATTACAAGCACATGAAATGTTAAGCACTCTTTGGAAAAATAAAACTCAGCTAACACCAGAAAATTTAATATTGAATAGTTTCTGCCTAATTAAAAAAGAGTGATGAAAACTCACCACTCGCAAACTCATCGAAGTTAAGAAAAGAGGAAATAAAACTAAATGGCCTTAACTTGCCATCGCATTGTCGACGTAATCTTCGACCATATCAGCAAAATCTTGCTCAACAATACCAAGCTCAGTAAAACACGCCTCTTTGATTTTAAACCATTCGCTTGAATACTGTTGGTGACGGGCATAATCCACAGCACTTTCTGCACATTTTAAAATGGCATAGGCCATACGTTGTTGTTCATCATTATTTTGCGCTAAAAAGTGCGTGTTATGATGGTTTAAAATAACGTGACAAAGTGGCTTAGGTAAATGCCAAGAAACAGAGATAAAGTAACCAATCACCGCGTGGTCGCACTGGTAACGTGCTTGTTCAAGGTCTGTAATCGCATGCTCTTTAGCTAGATTTGCTTGTTTAAGTACCTCGACATAATCTGTAAATTTTAATGCCATTGCGGCAATACCCACATTATGAAAAAGCCCTAAAGAGTAAAGCTCATCTACTGGCATTAATGACTTATAACTATTACCGAGCAGCACACAAGCATTAGCAACTTCAAGCGACTCATCCCAGAAGCGCTCTAGGCTTATGCAGGCATTGCCTTTAAAATTTTGCTTAAGTAAGGCCATCGTTACCAACCGATTAAGCTGCTCTAACCCCAAAAACATCGCGGCTTGGCGTATATCACTTATAGTGCGTTGCAAGCCAAACACCGGGCTGTTTATAGTTTTTAACAATAAGGCCGAAAGGCTAATGTCTTTTGAAATTAGTAGGGCTATTTTATCTAAACTTGCATCCGACTTTTGCATTTCATCAGCAATTTGGCTCAATAATTCAGGTTTAGGTGGAATATGAAAACCGCGTTCAAGCGAAACTAGGCGTTGTTCATCTAAGTTGATCATTTGCCCAAGAGCCTCCTTTAATAAGCAACGAGCAATTTAATGGTTTAGATGTGTAAAGTAGCCTAAGAGGTTTACCTTAGTATTGTTTGAGATCAACTAGTTGCGCAGAAAGAGTATTCATTGCGTAAAAAAACGGCATAGTAATACGTCAATTAATATGCCGCCTATTGGCTATTTACTTAGTGAGAAAGTACGCTTAGCCACTCATCAGGGTTTGCTAAAATAAACTCAAATACATCATGGTTATTTAACGTAATACGAATTCCATCAGCTGTAATTGGTAAAATACCCGCGCCTTTACCTGAACACTTATCAATGTTTTTGATTTGCGATCGTGAAAATGTGTATGGACCTAGGCCTAACTCTTTGTTAAATGGCTCAAAAACAATGTCTTGCTCTGTAACTAAAAGCTTCCCATCTGCTTTTGCAACACCTGATTGAATAGTTGCCATTGATTCTTTGACTGTTTGCGCTTGCATATCCTTTACTCCACTTAACAAATGAGTGTTAGCTTACACTCAATTAAACCTTAAAATCCCGTACCAACTTAAGATACAACAAGTACGAAAAAAGTACAGTGCTATTGATTTAAAATATTTTTATAAATAGCTTATTAATCGCTTTAGGTTATTTCATGTTATTCGTTAAGGCTTTTTATTATTCACATAAAAAGCCATTCTGACTTTAGTCCATTCTTATGTGAACAAAAAAAATGCTGCTATGCTTAAAATAATAATAGGATAGATGCATTAATCTAATGACAAAAGCGCTGCTGCAAACTAAAAAAAAGTTAAAAATGAATGCATCTATCGTGATTGCATTAGTCATATTGCTTACTTTTACTTCTTTATTCTCTTATAAAAATGTCGACTCGCAATGGCATGATTATTCTGAAACAGCAGCAAATGTTTATGTCCTTCACGACAAGCTTATTCAAAAACTAGGTTATGGTGGTTTTATTCATCATTTTAAAAACTTGGTGCTAAGAAAAAACACTGAGCTTTACCTTCCCAAAATTAAAAATGAACTTGCCGCAATAAAAGACTTACTATCCAAACTCAGCGCAATAGAAGAATACGATCAAACAGCGCTTACTGACGTTACAAAAACAGTTAGTGAGTATGAAGCTAAACTCGACATTGCAATAAAAATGATTGCTGAAGGCGCTACAAGTGAGCAAATCGATTTAGTGGCTAAAGTGGATGATGCTGCGGCCTTAAAGGCTCTTTCAGAATTCGAAACATACATAAGTACGATACTGAAGGACAAAAGCCTTGCTATCAATAACAACTTTCAACTCGCTTACATCGTACACATTTTAACCATCATCTTGCTTGCCAGCATATTGCTTGTTTACTTTAGAAAGCTTTCAAACTCTTATAAACAACAGATTGAACTCACCGAGCGTGCTTTAGAAGGCACACGAATAAAATCAGAGTTTTTAGCTAACATGAGTCATGAAATCCGCACCCCTTTAAACGGTATTATGGGGCTATTACAAATCTTGCAGCCAAACATTCAAAAACCGAACAATATAGAAGTTGTTGCTAAGGCGCTGTTTTCTTGTCGATCACTACTTACCATCATCAACGATATTTTAGACTTTTCTAAAATGGAGGCGAACGAGCTATCAGTTGAACGAATAGACTTCTCTCTCTCGCGGGTCGTTGAGTCAATTAATTCTGATTTTTTGCCTGTCTGTAATGAAAAATCTATCTATTTAAAAATTGAAGTTAGTGATGATATAGAGGATTTATGGATTGGCGATCCGGTACGCATAAGACAAATACTGTTAAACCTAGTATCTAATGCAGTTAAATTCACTGAACAAGGAGGTGTAAAAGTTATTGTCAAAAAAGCTGCTCAGCGCGAGGGAATAGAATTAGATGTTATCGACACGGGTATTGGCATGAGCAAAGAAGGACTGTCTCATCTTTTCAATCGATTTCAGCAAGCCGATAACAGCATTACCAGGCGCTTTGGAGGTACAGGTCTTGGCATGTCGATTACAGTTAATTTAATAAACCGCATGGGTGGTAGTATTGATGTAAAAAGTGAACTTGGTAAGGGCACCCGTTTTACAGTGTATTTACCACTTAAGCTATCTCAAAAAGCTCATATTGATGAAACAATTACTCACATTAAAGTACCTGACTTAACAAATCAGACGGTATTAATAGCAGAGGATAACCCTTTAAACACCATGATTATTAAATCAATGCTAGGAGAAACCAATGCTGAACTACACTTCGCACAAGATGGTAAACAAGCTATAGAGTTATTTAATAAGCTCAATCCTAGGCTAGTACTTATGGACATACAAATGCCAAATATGGGGGGCATTGAAGCGTGTGCTCATATACGAAGAGTTAACGAAGCAGTTCCTATTATCGCTCTTACTGCCAATGTAATGAAAGAAAATATTATCGAGTATATGAACTGCGGCTTTAACGGTCACGTTGGTAAGCCTATTGAAAAACACCTGCTGTTTAACACGATTAATGATGTACTCGAAATTAACCAAAATGAAGGCTTAGATTAAAGTTTTCATCAAAATTCACAGCTTATTTTGCTATTTCAATAAGCTATAGATTTTCAAAAAATGACAAATGAACAGCCCACTCCAAAACACTTATTTAACCTTTATATAACGATTGACTTACAAAAAAAGATCGCCCATAGTCATTAATCATCGGTACACATTGAACCTAATTATAAAACCAATTAGTAGCAACCGCTGCTATCAAAATTAAAATGTGGAGGGGTGCGTTATGAACCGTAAGTCTAAACTAATATACCGTATTATGTTGGCCTCTAAGTTTCATAGCCGTGACAAAGCGATTTCACTTGATAAGCTAAAACAAGGCTGTTGTTTAAGTGAGTCCGAATTGCTAACCGTTTTAAAAGAGCTTGAAATCAACCAACTCATTAGCTGGGATCCCAGCAAATCAACTTTTCAACTATCCGCTTAAAAGCGGACCAAGCCACTGACTATTTGGTTGTTAGCAGTGGCTTTTGTTCAACACATTTATTTAATCATTTAAGTACTTTATTAGTTGCTTACTCTCAGCGAATAGCAATAATCAACTTAATCGATTATGTAAACACAAAGTGAATACGTATGCACTTTATTGTTGTAGCTAAACGCGAAGGCTATAGTAAGGACACCTGCTGATTTTTCAATCAGCATATAAAACTAGACAACAAGGCCTTAAAATGACTCATATTACAAAAAAGTGCTTATTTATATTCATACTTTGTTTACTCGCTTCGGCGTGTACTCAAACAACAAATAGTGCCTACCAACCAAATCCCTATGTAAAGATAACGCATCCGGCATGGTCAAAAAATGCAGTGATGTATCAGCTAAATACTCGCCAGTTTACTAAAGAAGGCACTTTTAATGCCGCACAGCAACAACTGCCGCGCTTAAAGAAATTAGGTGTCGATGTTATTTGGTTAATGCCAACTCACCCTATTGGTGAAGAAAATCGCAAAGGCAGTTTAGGCAGCCCCTACTCAGTAAAAGACTACCGAAAAGTAAACCCTGAATTTGGCACACTAGATGATCTTAAAGCCTTTGTGAATAAAGCACATGACATGGGCATGTACGTTATTTTAGATTGGGTAGCAAACCACAGCGCATGGGATAACTGGCTTAGATATGAACACCCCGATTGGTACGATAGAGATTATCAAGGCCAATTTAGACCGACGCCTTGGTGGGATTGGTCTGACATTATCGACTTTGATTATTCAAAACCAGCGCTTCGTGAGTACATGACAGAGTCGATGAAATACTGGGTAAAAGAAGTCGGTATTGATGGCTATCGTTGTGATGTAGCAGGCTTTGTACCCGTAGACTTTTGGAACAATGTACGCCGTGAGCTTGATGACATAAAGCCTGTTTTAATGCTTGCTGAATGGGAATCGCGCGATTTACATGCCGAAGCCTTTGACATGACATACGCTTGGTCATGGTCTGAACACATGCGCAAAATTGTAAATGGTCATGCAGATGTCAGCGCCCTATTTATTTATTATTCATGGAATGAAAGCGCATTCCCAGCTGAAGCTTACCGCCTTGTAGGTGTTGCCAACCATGACACCAATGCTTGGGAAGGTACCATGTTTGAACATTACGGTGAGGCGCTTGAATCTGTCATTGCGCTGTCTGTAGTTGGCGAAGGCTTCCCGATGATTTACAACGGCCAAGAAGCAGGCAACGATAAACGACTCGAATTTTTCGAACGTGACCCTATAAAATGGCAAAAGCACCCTATTGGTGACTTGTATCAGTCACTGTTTGAACTCAAACATAATAATGAAGCACTATGGAATGGCCAATTTGGTGGACGCATGGTACATGTACCAAACACTGCACCAAAAACAGTACTTAGCTTTGTTCGCGCAAAAGGCAACGATAAAGTATTTGCCGTATTTAATTTCTCGAAAGAACCAAAAACAGTCAGTTTTGAGGAACCATTATATTTAGGTAAGTACACTGATGCTTTTTCAAAACAGCTAATAGAATTTACTGAAACAACAGAACTCACAATTCCAGCGTGGGGATTTAGAGTGTTTGTGAAATAGTTTTAAGAGCCTAGGTTCTAAAGTAAATTGTAAGAAAGAAGTCATCATTCATACCAGCTAATAAATCGGTGTAATTTAATAGAAAATTAAAGCGGGTATCGAAAGCGTGTTTAAAAAAGAGATAAGTATGAAGAAAGTCACCCAAAGAAGATTTTGGGTGGCAGTCTTACCAGCCACATCTCGGCACACACGTCACACGCTGTGGCTGCTCCCTTCCGGGCCTGACCAGATTCACCTGCTAGTGTTGCGAGAGGACCAATAAGACTACCATTGAGAGCCTCGTTCGGCGCGGGAGGGATTATCTCTAGTTTTAGCCTGTTATTCAAGGGGTATTCGAAAAAGAAAGTGCGATTGCATGCTTAGTATACAATCGCACAGTAAATAAGTGATTTTCGTTAATTACTTTTCAAGCTCAGCTTTAATGTTGCGCAGAGCTGCTTTTACTTTTTTCATGTTCTCTGGACCCATACGCAGCAATTGTTTTTGCGCATCAGGTAAATTTTCCCACTCAGAATAAGCATATTGATAAGTAACTGAGTTACGTACTAACGGCATTTCACCTTTTGGTTCTGGAGTACCAAGCAGAACGTCAATCGCCTCTTCTAGCGTGCCAGTGAATGCATCACCTTCGTAGCCAATTTCAGCATAAGCTTCGTTAATCAGTGGCTTGTATTCGTCATACATACGTATAACTTGTGCAGCACTTAAACTAGTAAATAGTTTTACGTAAGGGGTGTAACGCTCATAGCTATTTGGATCGATTGTTAAAATATCCCCTTCAATCACTTTAAATGACTCTTTAGGGCGCTCAACAGGCGCATGGCTCAATGCCACTTTACCTTTGGCGATATTATCAACATACACAACACCGCGACGAATAAGGTCATCGGTCACCATTAAGCTCATCACTTGATCGCTTAATAACTCATCCATACGTGCTACAACCACTTCATCGCTTTCATTGAGCGTAGGCAGTGGCTCTACCTCTGGTACTGGCTCTGGGGTTCGCTCTGGAGCCGTTTCAACCACAACTAGCTCTGGTTCTGGCTCTGAGGTTTCAGGTTCAGGCTCAGGGTTTTGATACTCAACCACAGGCACTTCTTCAGTGACAATATCTTCAACAACTTGCACTGGCTGCTCTTCTGGTTTCAATAAAATAAACGCCGCAACACCGGCGATAATAATTAATATAACAACCGCAAAAATAAGATTATTATTTGATGAACCTGATTTAACTGTAGGCTCTGACGAATGCTCAGACATACACACTCCCTTTAAAAACAAACAAAAAGACGAAAATTAACGTAACTCGCGAGCTAAACTTTGCTTCTTCTAGCTTAAAGACTTACAGTTGATAAATAAAGTAAAGACGCACAACTAGTTAAATGCAAATATGGGTACTAAGTTAAAAAAAACACAGCATTCAAAAGTCGCCTTACTACTTACAGGTGGTGGTGCTCGTGCTGCTTATCAAGTGGGCGTGCTAAAAGCAGTTACTCAAAGCATGCCGCGTACTGCCCCTTTACCGTTTACTATAATTAATGGGACATCAGCAGGCGCAATTAATTCCGCTGCATTAGCATGTTATGCTTCTTGTGCTCATTTAGCGAGCAAAAAACTAGAATGGGTATGGAAGAACTTTTCTACTTCGCAAGTTTATAAAAGCGACTTCATCAGCGTTTTTCTGCATATTCTGCGCAATATGCTAACAAGCTTCCAGTCAGAGCATATAAACCACCCACCAGCGAGCTTATTGAACAACAAGCCGCTGAGAAAACTGCTCAATGAAATACTCGATTTATCACGTATTGAGCGAAATCTGCATAAAAATTATTTAGATGCTGTGTCTATTACTGCTTCTAGTTATACCACGGGTGACTCTGTGGCGTTTTTTCAGTCGCTTACTCAAAAGCCTTGGCGCCGAGCGAAGCGCGAGGGACAAGCAACACGTATAAATGTAGAGCATTTAATGGCATCAAGTGCCATTCCTATGGTTTTTCCAAGTGTGAATGTACATAACCATTATTTTGGTGATGGCTCAATCCACCAGCTATCGCCCTTGAGCCCTTCTGTGCATTTAGGCGCTGAGAAAATTTTTATCATTGGTGTAGACGAACCAAAAGCACCACATCCTCCGGGCTATCAACCACACTATCCAGGACTTTCAAATATTGCGGGTCACTTACTCGACAGTGTATTTACCGATACCTTGCAGTCTGATTTAGAGCGTTTACAACGTATCAACCGAACCTTGAGCCTGTTACCTGCTCGCGACAAACATCAAGAATTAAAGCAAATCGAAACCTGCGTGATTAACCCCTCACAGAACTTTAATGTAATTGCCGCACAGTTTTATGACGATATGCCAATGGCGATTAAAGTGTTATTACGTCTTATCGGGGTAAAAAAACGCTCGCAATCAAGCTTAACCAGCTACTTACTGTTTGAGAAGCGTTACACACAAAAGCTCATCGAGATTGGCTACCAAGATGGCCTTAATAAACTCCCTGAAATTCGTAAATTCTTAGAGCTAGATTAGCTACTCCAAACCATCCAGCAAAAACCGCTCTACTCGCTCTACTCGGCGCGGTTTACCTTGTAGCACTAAAATGTCGCCAGCCAGTAAAATAGTTTGCGATGATGGAGCGTCAATTTCACGGTCTTGCCTACGAAGTGCCCTTACAGATACACGGCGCTGTTCAAGTTTTAATTCGCTGATTTTTTGGTTCACAGCATAAGCTCGCTCGGGTAAAGCAATAACATGCAAATATTCTAAGCGGTCTGAACTTGCTTCTTCTCCATCGAGCTTGTCGCCGGTAAAAAAGCCATTTAAAAATTGGTAGCGGTTACGACGTTCTTTACTTACTCTGCGGATAATGCGAGTCATAGGCACTCCCGACATATAAAGCACATGAGAAACTAGCATCAAGCTTGCCTCAAGGGTTTCGGGCACCACTTCTGTCACACCCAGTTCTTTTAGTGTTTCGAGCTCACTATCATCACGCATACGCACAAGAATCTTGACCTTGGGAGCGATTTGCTTGATGGCATCAACCACTATTTGTGTTTGCTCAAAGTCGGTAAAGGTAATGATCACTAGCCTTGCTCGCTCTACCCCAGCTGACTTTAAAATATCTTTTTGATTTACATGACCAAATATAACAGGCTCGCCAGCGGCTTTTGCTTCTTGCAATAAGATAGGATTACTCTCTACTGCTACGTACTCAATTGCCTCGGGCTTTAAAAACCGCGCGATGGTTTGTCCAACCCGTGAAAACCCACAGATCACAACATGGTTATGGTACAACGGACTACTCGCAGCGGGTTGCTGCCAATGTTGCCCAGTTTGACTTAAAAGGCCGAGTTTTTTAATAATTAACGGTGTTTTTTCAATAAGATAAGGCGTGAGTGCCATCGATAGCACCCCTACTGCAATTAAAAACGATGCTTGCTCTGCACTGATTAAAAGGTGCTGCGAAGCAAGGGCAATAAGTACAAAACCAAACTCCCCCATTTGCCAAAGCATGATCCCCGCAGAAACAGCATCTTGCTTACGCTCACCCATTACTTGAGCAGCAATCGATAACACCGCTATTTTAAAGAACAACAAGCCAACCAGTACAGTGATGATCCAATACCAACTACTAAGCACATAAAGTACATCAAGCTGCATACCGACTGTGACAAAGAACAGCCCCATTAAAATATCGCGAAATGGCCGAATATCCGCCTCTAGCTGGTGACGGTAATGACTTTCTCCTAACATCATCCCTGCTAAAAAAGCGCCTAATGCCATTGATAAGCCAAACAAGTATGTAAGCCCAGCTGCGAATAATGCAACCAATAGCGTGGTTAACATAAATAGCTCATCGGTTCTCACTAATGCGATTTCGCTAAATACCTTGGGGAGTATCCACTTACCTATAGCAAAGAGTAAAACACAAACCAATGCGCCTTTAGTGAGTGCAAACGCCAATGCGCCTACAATTTCTTCTGAGCCGCTTTGTGCTAGCAGTGGATAAACAATAAGTAGTGGCACAACCGCGATGTCTTGGAATAGCAATACGCCAATGGCAAGTTGGCCTCGTCGTTGGTTAAGCTCTCCAGATTCTTTAAGTAGCTTTACAACCACTGCGGTTGAAGATAGCGCCATTAAGCTGGCAATAGTAAAACTATTTAGTAAGCTGTAATCAAGCAGCAACAAAATCAGCATAAACACAATGCTGGTGACAACCACTTGTAATGAGCCAAGGCCGAATACGATATTACGCATAGCCCTTAAACGGGGTAACGAAAACTCTAGACCTAAACTAAATAATAAAAACACAATACCTAGCTCAGCCACAAAGTGCATTTCATGGCTTTGCGCCATCCAGCCAATACCGTGACTCCCCGCCAACACCCCAGTTGCCAGGTACGCAAGAATAGGTGGTAAGCCAATTCGTTTGAAGAACCAAACAAATAATACGGCAGCAACTAGCAAGCCAAACACTTGAATCAGCACATTTTGCAAGCAATAAACTCCCTTCTACTTGATGATAAAGCTGTAGCCTTCTTTAACTATAGCAACCATTTGTTTTTCAGCCAGTTTAAAAAAGTGGCACAAATCTCGCTAAGTAGGAGTAACTAAACACTCCGGGGGGAGAATTTTAATGGAAAATGTCCATATTTTGACGCAGCGAGTGTCTGCGCGAGGCGAATTTCTGCCGTTTTCGGCAGAGCATTACCGAATAAATGAAACAAATAATCCACATGACTTAATTGCTAAGCTGCAAACCACACTTTCAATTGAGAATATACTGACAATTTTTGCTAATCATGCAAAACAACTGATTAATTTATCGGGATTACAGTTCCAGTCTTCACTCGGCGTGTCTCAGAGTGCAGGGAGTGATACATCTCAAACGCCTTACTCTTTTGATTTAGATATCGAAAGTGAGCGTTTAGGGCAATTAATTTACTTTAGCCAATTCCCAATGGGTAAAGGCATAGAAGCTAAATTAGAACAGTTACACAGTGCGCTGGTTTATCCACTTCGTAATGCCATTATGTATAACCGCGTATTACGTTTGGCAACGAAAGATGCCCTAACAGGCTTAAATAACCGAAGTCAATTTAATGACAGTTTGGCGCAAAAGCTTGAACGTTGTCGTCGCCAAAACCGACCATTTAGCCTAATGTTGCTTGATTTAGATAATTTCAAACAAGTGAACGATAGTTTCGGTCATAAAATTGGTGATGATGTTTTACAAGAGTTCTCAGAAGTACTATGCAGTAGTGTTAGAGGAACAGACTCAATTTTTCGCTTTGGTGGCGACGAGTTTGCACTATTAATTGACGACCCAGAATTCACAACTAACAAAGTAGTTGCAGAGCGAATTATGCGGCTGGTGAAAAAGTCTAACTTGATGACACAATACCGCGTAACTTCTAGTATTGGTTATACTTTAGCAACTAACCAAGATTGCGAAAATGATGTATTTGCCCGTGCAGATAAAGGTCTGTACAAAGCTAAAGCAGCAGGAAGAAACTGCGCCAGAGCTTTTTAATTAACAGAAAGCCTAGCATCCCCCGCTAGGCTTTTTTAACTTTAAACTTATAGCAAAGTAATACCAGCCAAAAGCCAGCAAAAAAGCCGCTTAACAAGTAGAGCAATGCGGCCATGGTGGTAAGGGGTGATACCATCACTAAAGCCAATGGCGTAAGTACGCCTAAAATAAAGAATATACCACCTTTACCTGACCAATATCCTAGTAGCAATACTGAACACAACAGGCCGCCAGCTAAGGCATAAAGTAGTGTCAGTAAGCTCAAGCCTGTATAAACAAAACCAGCAATAACAGCAACTAACAGTGACAACACCAAACCTAGTGGTGCCTTATTAACTAGTGATAAACCAACATGTGGTTGTTCACTCATAGAATATCTCCCAAAAAATTCCTTCATCAACACTGTGCTCAGCGCTAGTGAAATAGCCCACTACTTGCACGAGTTGATCGTTATAAAAAATAAGTGGTGTTTGCGCACGTAACCAAGGGGCCACTTTGGCATCTTTAAACCAATGTTTTAAGGTGTTTGAGCCGGGTTTTTTTAAGGGTTTTATACGTGCTTGCGGCTTATTAAATTCAACCCTTACTTGCTCATTTTTTAAAGGCTTTCTGATGCCCTTTCCCTGCCTAACGATAAGTTTACGGCCATCAGTGAGCTCTATAGGCTGTAAGTTAATATCCATTGCCTGTGGTATTGCCTGCTCAGTCACAAAGTACCAATGTTGCTGATGACGACGAACATCGCCGCTTTGCAAACAAATTTTTAGCTGCGCATCAGCTTGTGCCGTTAAACCTTGTTCAATAATTTGCTGTAGCTGATTCTCAGAAGGTAGTTGATGGGTAAACTGATTTAGCCACGCACGCACAAGATTTGCTTGTCTAGGCTTACTAAACTCCGCAATTGCAACACAGCTTAAACCACCCTGTGAATTTTGGCAGTGTGCAAGGTCACTTTGCGTATATTCATCGAGCAGCGATTGCTGTTGTTGTAACAGCCGAATACTGCGCGCTGCACTCTTTTCAAACCCTTGAAAACGCTCCATTAAAATAGGCAAAACTTGATGACGTAAAAAATTGCGGTCAAAGCGCTCATCAATATTTGAGTCATCGGTGATATGGCTAATGGCAAATTTAACGGCAAACTGTTCAATTTGCTCACGAGTGATATTAATCAGCGGTCGAAAACATACTCGCCCAGACGCTAATAACCGCGTTTGTGGCATTGATGCTAAGCCTTGCAAGCCTGAGCCGCGTTTAAGCCGCAACAAGAAGGTTTCGAGTTGGTCATTTAAGTGCTGACCAAGCAGTATTACACTGCCTACCTCGCAGTTTTCGTCAAGAGCTTGGTATCTTGCCTCTCGCGCTTGTGCCTCGAGTGAAGTGCGCGAGCGCTCTTGGATTTCAACGCGCACCGCTTTAAATGCTACACCGAGATCTTCACATAGTGACTTACAAAATCCTTGCCACTCATCGGCATACTCACTCAAACCATGATTAACATACACAGCTTCAAGCTTAAGCTCTGAGCGCTGCTTTTGAACTTGGTTCATTAAATGTAACAACACAACAGAGTCAACACCGCCTGATAAGGCAACACTAAAGCAGCTGTGTTCAGCGTTCAGCAACGGCTGTAATTGTGCTAAAAAATGGTGATATAAGTCTGATGTTTGCATTAAAAACCAATGAGTATACAAGCGTCTGTGTTATCAGCATTATAAAACAAAAAAAGCCGCAAAAGCGGCTTTTTTCAATTTTAAGCAGTGTTTAGCAATAACCAAACGACATTAAACGTTTGTAACGCTGATCAAGCATTTCATCAAGTGAAAGGCCTTGTAATTCAGCTAGGTCGCGTTTAAGTTGGTTTTTAAGGTTACGTGCCATCGCATCGTAATTGCGGTGCGCACCACCTAAAGGCTCTTCAATCACATTGTTGATTAAATCAAGCTCTTTAACGCGTGCTGCGGTTACACCCATTGCCTCTGCTGCTAATGGTGCTTTATCTGCGCTTTTCCATAAGATTGATGCACAACCTTCTGGCGAGATCACAGAGTAAGTGCTGTATTGCAACATGTTAACGCGGTCACCCACACCAATTGCAAGTGCACCACCTGAACCACCTTCACCAATTACAGTACAGATTGTTGGTACTTTTAACGCAGCCATAACTTTAAGGTTACGTGCGATAGCCTCACTTTGACCACGCTCTTCAGCACCAACACCTGGGTATGCCCCTGGTGTGTCGATAAATGTCATAATTGGCATTTTAAAGCGCTCAGCCATTTCCATTAAGCGTAATGCTTTACGGTAACCTTCTGGCTTTGGCATACCAAAGTTGCGTTTGATTTTTTCAGCCGTGTCACGACCTTTTTGTTGGCCGATAACCATTACAGGTTGACCTTCAAAACGTGCAATACCACCTAATATAGCTGGGTCGTTAGCGAAGGTACGGTCGCCTGCTAGTTCGTCAAATTCCGTGAAAATGCGCTCGATGTAATCACGAGTATAAGGACGCAACGGATGACGGGCTAACTGAGAAACCTGCCAAGCACCTAATTCAGAGAAAATTTTCTCTTTCATTTCAGCACTTTTTTCTTTTAATCGACTGACTTCCTCTTCTAATCCAAGGTCTAATTCGCCAGCGCGGCTTACATTTTGTAATTCTTCAATTTTTGCTTCTAATTCTGCGATTGGAAGCTCAAAATCAAGATAATTGAGGCTCATGCTCTAAACTACCTAATTAATTAAATTCTAGTTCTACATCTTGCGCCGCCATCAATGACAACTTATGAATTAAGTCATCACTAGGCGTAACACACCATTCAGTCCCTAAGGTAATCTCAGCCAACGCATCCGGACGTTGATAGAATACTTTGATAGGACATGTACCAAACTTATAAGGTTCAAGTACTTTTTGTAAATTATCGAAGAAGTTTGCCTCGATCTGCACCATATTCAGCGTCATTTTAATCGCTTTTATACGTTTTTCTCGCGCTTCGGCAATGGTGCATATGTCTCTAGCGGTCATTGTAATGCCACCAGAGAAGTTATCAAAGCTGACCTGTCCGGATATTACCAAGATATTGTTAACTTGCAGCATATCTTGGTACATTTCAAACTGTTCTGGGAATAAGCGTACATCAATACGGGCACTCTTGTCATCTAAAGTTATAAGACCCCAACGATTTCCCTTTTTATTTATCAGGGTTCGGGCATTGATAACAAGGCCAGCCGCTGTTGATTGCACATCACGATTTGTGGGCTGCAAGTCTACTAGCCTTCCCGAGGTGTAATGCTTTAGTTCTTTACGGTACTGGTTAATTGGATGGCCAGTTAAGTAAAGCCCTAAGGTCTCTTTTTCACCGTCTAGCCATTGCTTATCAGTTAAGTCTGTCGCTTTGATAAACGCCTGTTCAACTTCGTCTGGTTCAGTAGCCAATAAACCAAACAAATCTGCTTGCCCTAATGACTCTGCTTTATGATGTTGATCAGCTGCTCGCATGGCATCTTTTAAGCTCGCTAATAAGGTCGCACGACCTGGCTGGGTTTTATCTGGGCCAAGTTGATCAAGTGCGCCTGCATAGATAAGTTTTTCGACCACGCGCTTGTTTAAGCGTTTTAAGTCAACTCTGGCACAAAAATCAAATAAGTCTTTAAACGGACCGCCTTCACTTCGAGCTTCTAAAATAGCTTCAACCGGTGCTTCACCCACGCCTTTAATGGCACCAATGCCATAAACAATCTCACCTTTTAGATTAACAGTAAACTTGTACTCACCGGCATTTACATCAGGCGGTAACAAGGTCAGTTTCATGTTTTCACATTCATCAACCAAGGTAACAATTTTATCGGTGTTATCCATATCCGCCGACATTACTGCCGCCATAAACTCAGCTGGATAATGGGTCTTCATCCACAGTGTTTGATACGACACCAGTGCATAAGCAGCAGAGTGCGATTTGTTAAAACCATAACCCGCGAATTTCTCTACCAAGTCGAAGATTTTCATTGCAAGTTCGCCGTCAACGCCATTATTTATAGCGCCTTCTTCAAAAGTCGAACGTTGCTTTGCCATCTCTTCAGGCTTTTTCTTACCCATTGCACGACGCAGCATGTCAGCGCCACCAAGGGTATAACCGGCAAGTACCTGCGCAATTTGCATTACTTGTTCTTGATAAAGAATGATACCGTAGGTCGGCTCAAGAATAGGCTGTAGGCTTTCATGTTGCCACTGAACGTCTGGGTAAGATATTTCTTCTCGTCCGTGCTTACGGTCGATAAAGTTATCTACCATGCCTGATTGCAATGGACCTGGGCGGAACAGTGCCACCAGTGCGATCATATCTTCGAAGCAGTCGGGCTTTAGACGACGAATAAGATCTTTCATACCACGAGATTCGAGCTGGAATACCGCGGTGGTTTCGGCGCGTAGCAATAACTCAATACTTGGCTTGTCATCAAGTGGAATGGCGTTAATATCAACCGGCTCTTTACCCTCGCGGGCTAAGCGCTCATTGGTCATATCAAGCGCCCACTGCAAGATGGTAAGCGTTCTTAAACCTAAGAAGTCAAACTTAACTAAGCCCGCCGTCTCAACGTCGTTTTTATCAAATTGAGTAACAGGGAATTTACCTTCATCATCACAATAAAGGGCAGCAAAGTCAGTGATAGTGGTTGGTGATATTACAACACCACCAGCGTGTTTACCGGCGTTACGTGTACACCCTTCAAGGATGCGACACATATCGATAAGCTCTTTTACCTCTTCATCACCGTCGTAGGCTTCTTGTAAACGCGGCTCAACATCAAACGCTTTAGCCAAGGTCATGCCCGGATCGCCCGGTACTAATTTTGAAATACGATCAACAAAGCCGTAAGGGTGACCAAGTACACGGCCTACGTCACGGATAACCGCTTTTGCAGCCATGGTACCAAAGGTGATGATCTGAGATACCGCGTCACGGCCATAAAGCGCCGCTACGTGGTCAATTACCTCATCGCGCCTATCCATACAGAAGTCGACGTCGAAATCGGGCATTGAAATACGCTCAGGGTTCAAGAAACGTTCGAATAGTAGGTCAAACTCTAGCGGATCAAGATCGGTAATCTTCAAAGCATAAGCAACCAGTGAACCGGCACCCGAACCACGTCCTGGACCTACTGGAATATTGTTATCTTTACTCCACTGAATGAACTCCATTACGATCAAGAAGTAACCCGGGAAACCCATTTGGTTGATTACGTCGAGCTCTATTTTCAGACGCTCATCATACTCACCCCGTTTTTCTTTACGCTCTTGCTCATCAGGGAATAAAAACTGTAAACGCTCTTCAAGACCATCTTCAGAGACTTTAACCAAGAAGTCTTCAATTTTCAGTGAACCGGTTGGGTAATCAGGTAAGAAGTAAGTTCCTAGCTGCACGGTTACATTACAGCGCTTGGCAATTTCTACGGTGTTTTCTAACGCTTCTGGAATATCGCTAAATAGCTCAGCCATTTGCTCCGCTGTTTTTAGATATTGCTGCTCAGAAAAACGTTTTGGTCTGCGTTTATCTTCTAGGGTATATCCGTCATGGATTGCCACTCGGATTTCGTGGGCTTCAAAGTTTTCTGGTTTTAAAAACACCACTTCATTCGTTGCTACCACTGGTAACTGCTCTTTTGCGGCAAGCTCAACAGCCAGATGCAGATAATCTTCTTCTAGGGGGCGTTCAGTACGAATAAGCTCAATATAATAATGATCGCTAAAGTGCTGCTTATAAAAGCTAACCACAGACTCAATAAGACCAGGGTTGCCTTTTAGTAGGGCTTTACCTAAGTCGCCATCTTTAGCGCCTGATAATAAAATCAGGCCATTTTTATTCTCTACCAACCATTCGCGATCAACCACAGGGCGATGAAATAAATGCCCACGCTGGTACGCTTTAGAGATCAATAAGGTAAGGTTTTTATAGCCTTCGTTATCTTTCGCTAAGATGGTAATGCGACTTGGTTCATCCTCAAATTCAGGGCTTCTTAACCAAAAGTCAGCACCAACAATAGGCTTAATCCCAGCGCCATGCGCCGCACCATAAAATCGCACCAAACCACATAAGTTCATCTGGTCAGTGATTGCCAGCGCTGGCATTTGCAACTCTTCAGCTTTAGCTACAATCGGCTTGGTTTTAGCAAGGCCGTCCACCATTGAGAAATCTGAGTGAACACGTAAGTGAACAAATTGCGGCGCAGGCATTACAATTGCTCTCCTTTCAACGCCAAAATGCGCTGAACAGGTTTAAAGCTCTTACGATGCTCTGCAATTGCCCCGTATTGTTCGAGTGCCGCAAAGTGCGCTTTAGTTGGATAGCCTTTATGACCTGCAAAGCCATAGTCAGGATAACGCTTATCAAGCTCAATCATTTCTTCGTCACGGGCAACTTTCGCTAAAATAGATGCCGCAGAAATCTCTTCAACGAGGCTGTCACCTTTTACTACCGCCTGTGCTGGCACAGTTAACTGGCTAGGCACACGATTACCATCAATAAAAACAAACTCAGGCTTTACACTTAAGCCTTCAACCGCACGGCTCATTGCAAGCATAGTGGCATGAAGAATATTTAACTCGTCAATTTCAGTTGGGCTGCAACGGCCAATGGCATAGCACAGAGCTTTTTCTTTTATTTCTATCGCTAATAATTGGCGTTTTTTATCTGTTAACTTTTTAGAATCAGCTAAACCTGCTATTGGCTTATTCGGATCAAGTATTACCGCAGCGGTAACAACATCACCCACTAATGGGCCACGGCCAACTTCATCTACACCTGCTATATAATTAACATTCGGTCGTTCAATTTGCATTTAGTAACTCCGCGACTGCAGCTGCAGCTTGTTCGTTGGCATTTAATCTTATGTCTTTATGAATAGCTAAAAAGCGCGCTTTTAATTCGCTGTTATCCGTATTCAACATAGGTGTTAGCGCAGCTGATAAGTTTTCAACATTACACTCAGTTTGTAAGTATTCTGGAACAAGTTCTTCATCGGCTAATAAATTAGGCAACGAAAAATATTTAATGTTAAAAGTGAATAGTGTTTTAAAAATCCAATAACTCAGTGGCTTAATTTTGTAGCCCACGACCATCGGCTTTTTATACAGCATGCCTTCAAGCGTTGCGGTACCTGAGGCAAGTAAAATGGCATCAGCAGCTTGCATTGCAAGGTTTGATTGACCATCCAATAATTGCAGTTTTAAATCAGGGGCTGTTTTTTCTAAAATCTCACAAAACTGTGCTTTTCGTTTTTCATTGACTAACGGCACTACAATTTTAAGATCAGGATTTTGCGTCTGTAATTTCGCTGCTGTTTGAATATAGGTTTCGCTTAAAAGCCCTACTTCAGAACCCCGGCTACCTGGTAACAAAGCAAGCACTTTATCAGTTTGTGATAAACCAAGCTGGTTACGCGCTTCGGTTTGGTCGTGCTCAAGCGCAATATCATCAGCCAATGTGTGACCCACAAATGTACAAGGTACATTGTGTTTATCGTAAAAGGCTTTTTCGAACGGCAATAATGCCAGCACTAAATTAGTAGCCGCACTGATTTTATGAATACGTTTTTCACGCCACGCCCACACTGATGGGCTAACATATTGAATCGTTTTGATACCTGCATCTTTTAACGGTTTTTCAACACGTAAATTAAAATCAGGCGCATCAATGCCAATAAATACATCCGGTGGGTTGTCGATAAAATGCTGCACCAATTGTTTGCGTATTTTGAGTAGGCGCGGTAATCGGCCTAGCACTTCGACTAGGCCCATCACTGATAATTCGTCCATATCGAATAATGTATTGCAACCAGCCGCTTGCATACGCGGGCCCGCAATCCCCTCAAAAATAGCATCAGGAAAACGGCGTTTAAGTGCTTTTATTAACCCTTCACCTAAAATATCACCTGATAACTCACCTGCCACCAAGGCAATACGTAACGGCTTTGTTTGTTCTTTCATTCGTTGATAATTCGCAACTTTTGGCACTAATGAAAATGAGTTTACCGTGTTTTAGCAGTCGGATAAATGTCACAGAGTTAATAAATACTAGAAATCGAAATTACGCTAAAAAGTCGTCGATTCTTTATACACAGTTTACCGCTCAAAGTAGCGGTAGATAATTAGTCAGATTCTTAAAAATAATAAAAATTAACTAAGTAAGCCATAGTAAATGAGCTTTTTATAACGATTAAATATTTGAAAGTGTAGAGCATTATCTCTAACCTGTAGAAAAGATATATAGAGGCTGTCTGTCTTTTTTTCGTACTTTTCTATTGACTAAAATGGATACAAGGTTAGAATTCACAAAGTTTCAATAATTACTGAAACTTTATGACAGATTTTTGTCGTGTCTACCGCACCCGCTAACAAGGAGCTAAACGATGATAGATGAAACATTTGTGGATCTATCGCGATTGCAATTTGCAATCACTGCCCTATTTCACTTCCTATTTGTTCCACTTACCTTAGGTATGACGTGGATTTTGGTGATCATGGAATCCGTTTACGTGATGACTGGTCGCGAAATTTATCGTGATATGACTAAGTTCTGGGGGAAATTGTTTGGTATCAACTTTGCGATTGGTGTGGCCACGGGTCTAACTATGGAGTTTGAGTTTGGTACCAATTGGTCTTATTACTCTCACTATGTGGGCGATATTTTTGGCGCACCACTGGCCATTGAAGGCTTAATGGCTTTCTTTTTAGAGTCAACTTTTGTGGGTATGTTCTTTTTAGGCTGGGAGCGTTTGAGTAAACGTCAGCATCTAGGTGCAACCTTCTTAATGGCATTAGGGACTAATTTATCTGCACTATGGATTTTAGTCGCAAATGGTTGGATGCAAAATCCGGTAGGTGCTGAATTCAATTACCAAACCATGCGTATGGAAATGACCAGCTTTGCTGAACTAGTATTTAACCCTGTTGCACAAGTTAAGTTTATTCATACTGTATCAGCTGGTTATGTTGCAGCATCTATGTTTGTACTGGGTATTAGTAGTTGGTACATCTTAAAAGGTCGTGACCTTGCTTTTGCCAAACGCTCATTTTCGGTCGTATCAGGGTTTGGTTTAGCGTCTATTTTGTGTGTGATTTTACTGGGTGATGAATCTGGCTACGAAGTTGGCGAGGTACAAAAAGTAAAACTCGCAACCATTGAAGCTGAGTGGCACACCGAAGAAGCCCCTGCCGCATTTACGCTGGTAGGTATTCCTGACTCAGAAGAGCAAGTCACTCATGCCGCTGTAAAAATCCCCTACGCACTGGGTATTATTGCTACTCGCTCAATTGATGAGCAAGTAACGGGCATTAAAGACCTTGAAGAGCAGCATGAAAAGCGTATTCGTAATGGTATGATTGCATACGAATACTTAGAAAAGCTTCGCAGCGGTGAAGACACTCCTGAAAACATTGCAAAATTCGATACCTTAAAAGCTGATTTAGGCTATGGTTTGCTACTTAAGCGCTATACGCCTAACGTGGTTGATGCAACAGAAGAGCACATTCAAAAAGCAGTGAAAGATTCAATCCCTCAAGTGGGCCCAATGTTCTGGTCATTTAGGATCATGGTTGGTTGCGGTGTGATCATGCTTGGCGTATTTGTCTTATCGTTTTATTACAACGCACACCGAATTATTGAGCAAAAGCGTTGGTTATTGTGGGCTGCGGTATGGAGTATTCCACTGCCTTGGATTGCTATTGAGTTTGGTTGGATTGTTGCTGAATACGGCCGTCAACCGTGGGCAATTTCGGAAATTTTACCGACCTTCTTGGCAACCTCATCACTGACGGTCAATGACCTATTGATTAGTATTACTGGTTTCTTAGTATTCTACACAGGTCTTGCTGCGGTTGAAGGTTGGCTGATGCTGCGCTTTATAAAACAAGGGCCAAGCTCGCTTCATACTGGTAAATATCACCATGAACTTGTCAAAGCAGATAGTCTTGCAAGCCAAGGAGCTCAATCATGATTTTTGATTACGAAACTCTTAAACTAATTTGGTGGCTGTTAATTGGTGTATTACTGATTGGCTTTGCAGTGACCGATGGTATGGACATGGGTGTGGCAATTTTGCTTCGCCTAGTGGGTAAAACCGATGTTGAACGCCGAACGGTTATTAACACCATCGGTGCTCACTGGGATGGTAACCAAGTTTGGTTCATCACTGCTGGGGGGGCGCTTTTTGCAGCCTGGCCTATGGTCTACGCGGCTGCGTTCTCTGGCTTTTACTTTGCCATGATGCTGGTATTATTTGCGCTATTTTTCAGACCACTTGGCTTTGATTACCGCTCAAAAATAGATTCACCGCGCTGGCGTAATAACTGGGATTGGGGCCTATTTGCAGGTAGTTTTATTCCGGCTCTAGTATTTGGTGTGGCATTTGGTAACTTGCTACAAGGTGTGCCTTATCACATTGATGACCTACTGCGTGTTAGCTACCAAGGCTCATTCTTCGCGCTATTAAATCCATTTGCCATTGTTGCAGGCCTTGTGAGTGTACTTATGCTCGTTGGCCACGCTGGTATGTGGCTACAACTTCGAACTGATGCGGAGGTTGCAAAACGCTCAGCACAATATGGCCGATATGCACTGATGGCGTTTATTGTATTGTTTGCTTTAGCAGGTGTGTGGGTATCTCAACTTGATGGTTATACAATCGTCAGCATGGGCGATACTCAAGGCTATGCCAACCCACTGGCTAAAACAGTAACGCAAGCACCGGGGGCATGGCTTGATAACTATACAAAAATGCCATTAACCATGCTGTTCCCTGCCCTTGCATTCGTTATGGCGGCACTGGCAATAGTGTTATCTAAATTACAAAAACCAGCGATGGCACTGATCGCTTCAAGCCTAATGCTTGCTGGCGTGATACTCACTGCGGGTATGTCAATGTTCCCGTTTGTTATGCCTTCGAGCAACAACCCTAATATTAGTTTAACCATGTGGGATGCGGTTTCGAGCCATATGACACTTAACGTGATGTTTATTGCTGCAGTTATTTTTGTACCACTTATTCTTATCTACACAACATGGTGTTATGTGAAGATGTGGCGCAAAGTAACCATCAGTGAAATTGAAAACAACACTCACGGTAGCTATTAAGGAGATTAAAATATGTGGTATTTTGCCTGGATTTTAGGTGTTCTATTAGCCTGTACACTGGGGGTGATCAACGTAATGTGGTACGAATTTCACCAACATAAAGATTCAATCGCTGATGATGAGCTAGAGCTATACGCGAGACTCAAAAACAACGATGACAACTAAACCCCGACCAAATCGCGCGCAGCAGCAAACGCTGCGCGCTTTTTTAAAGCAGTATAGCCAGTCCGCTTCAGGGCTTCTTAAATTAAGCATTAGTCTGGGCACACTCAATGCCCTGTTAATGATTGCCTCTTGTTACCTTCTTGCGAACGCGGTTCATCAAGTTATGTTTGAACAAGCAAACTTGCAAGCCGTAAGCCCATTGTTATGGCCTCTTGCGGGGCTCATTTTAGTTCGTGCTTTGTTGGTTGCGCTAAGTGAACGGGTGAGTAACCTTGCCGCGTTAAAAATAAAGAACATGATGCGTAATACATTGCTAGAAAAGCTCAGCAAACTTGGGCCAGCATACACTGAACAAAAAGGCCATGGCGCAACACTTAACACCTTACATAATGGGGTTGAAGCACTGCATCAATATTACGCCAACTACATTCCAAGTGCGGCTTACAGTGCGCTTATTCCATTAGCCATATTGGTCGTAATTTTTCCAACCGATTACAAAGCAGGCCTCATATTCCTTTTAACAGCGCCACTTATCCCCTTTTTTATGATTTTAGTGGGCCATAAAGCGGAGCAGTTAAACCAAGAACGCTGGCAACAGCTAGCGGTACTTGGCAATTACTTTTTTGACCGATTACAAGGACTGACTCAACTTAAGCTTTTTAATGCAACCAAGCGTGAGCTAAATAGCATAAGTCAGATATCTGATGATTACCGTGGTGCAACCATGGGGGTGCTGAAAGTCGCCTTTTTATCATCTTTCGCTCTTGAGTTTTTAGCCACCATTAGTGTTGCCCTTGTTGCTGTGATCATTGGCTTTAGATTATTTTTTGGTACGCTCGATTTTGCGACCGGTTTTGTGGTGCTATTACTGGCCCCTGAGTTTTACTTACCACTTCGGCAAATGGGCACTCATTATCATGCAAAGCTCGAAGGGATCAGCGCCGCTGCTGATATGGTCGATATAATCAATCAAAGCGACGCCGATGAACATTTAGGTACCTCTAAACTTGAGTTACCGATAAAAGACATACAGCTAAATGCGCTTACTTTTCACTACCCTGAGACAAACGAAGGGGTGACTGATATCAACTTAAGCCTGCCAAACACAGGCTTAGTTGCCTTTGTAGGTGAAAGCGGCTCGGGTAAAAGTACTTTGTTTGATTGCCTATTGGGTTTTCATCATCAAGCCAACAATGCCATTCACATTAACGGACAGCCACTGAGCGATACCGCCTTAGCTGATTGGCAAGCACAGCTTGCGTGGATCCCACAACAAGCCACATTATTTTATCGAACCGTTGCAGATAACCTACGATTAGCAAAACCAGATGCAAGCCAAGCTGAACTTGAGGAAGCGGCTAGTAAAGCTGGTGCGCTTGAGTTTATAAACGCCCTACCAAATGGCTTTGATACACAGCTTGGTGAACAAGGAGAAGGCCTCTCAGGGGGGCAAAAGCAGCGTATTGCCCTTGCCCGTGCATTTTTAAAAAATGCCCCTGTGCTAATGCTTGATGAGCCTACAGCTCACTTAGACAGCCAAACAGAGCATTTAATCAACCAAGCAATCCGAGATTATGCAAAAGATCATTTAGTGCTGGTTATTGCTCACCGACTGAATACGGTTAAACATGCCGACACCATTTACGTTATGCAACAAGGTCAAATTGTTGAGTCTGGTCATTATCAGCAACTCACCGAACAAGCAGGCCTATTTGCTAAGCTTGTGAGCCAAGGTGAAGCCCATGCATAACTTCATACGTTTATTAAAACTTTGCAAACCTCATGCAGGCATGCTGCTTTTGGGGGCTTTTTTAGCAAGCTTAACAGTACTTGCAAATGTCGGTTTACTCGCCATCTCGGGCTGGTTTTTAGCAGCCATGGCAGCGGCGGGTATTGCCGGTGTGCAGATGAACTACTTTACCCCTGCAGGGGTGATCCGCTTTTTAGCTATCGTGCGCACAGCGTCTCGTTACTGCGAGCGAATGATAACTCATAACGCTACCTTTTTGTTACTGAGCGAAATTCGCGTAAAAATGTTCAAGACTCTTAGCCAACTCAACAACGTTGACTTAGCAATGACTCGTAGTAGCGACTTGTTCAACCGCCTACAAAACGATGTTGATGCTTTAGATAAGTTTTACCTAAATGTGCTGCTGCCAATTATCGTCGCTCTTATCAGCATTCCTATCGTAATGGCATTCATGGCAATGTATAACGCTGATGTTGCATTGTTATGCTTTATTTCATTGATGATTATTGGCGTGTTACTTCCGGCTCTATTGAGCCATAAACTTCGCCAACAAGCACATGCTGAAACACTGCTTTCAGCAGAGTTAAGATCTGAGCTTGCTGATACACTATCAGGTGCCAGAGAGCTTGCAGTATATCAAGCACACGCCGCGCAGCTTGCCCATTGTGATTCACTCAGTAAGCAATACAACAGCTTGCTATATAATCGACACAAAGCCATAGCAAACAGTAATGGCTTAAGCACTTTGGTGATCCAACTCACCATGCTTGCCAGTGTATTTATAATAATTCCACTGGTCGCAACAGCTACTATGAAAAACGTTGAACTAGCTATGCTCGCGTTATTTGTATTAGCCAGCTTTGAGACTGTACTAACTTTGCCAAGTGCGTTTATAGAATTACCAAATGCTTTAAGCGCAGCACAGCGACTATTTACACTTGAAGACAAACTCGAAGAGCATAATGAACAGAAGCAAGCACATGCAATACCACACAGTGCTCTTGGCCTTGAGTTCAAAAATGTTAATTACCGATACCAAGGCGCAACCAGTAACGCACTGAATGAAATTAACTTATCAATTGCTTCAGGCAGTAAATTAGCTCTAGTTGGTGCCAGCGGCAGTGGCAAAACCACTCTGGTTAACTTACTTACAGGGCTTTGGCCTATCCAATCAGGCACGCTTGAACTAACCACTAAAGAAAATACTTTTGAGCTAAGCAAGCTTAGTCATCAGCAGCGCTTCAAATGCATGACTATCGTGGCTCAGCAGCATCATATTTTTGATGGCACGCTTCGGGAGAATCTTCGCTATGCAGCTTTTGATGCGACAGATGAAATGCTTATTGAAGCCTGTGAACAAGCAGAGCTTGGCTCATGGTTAAGCAATTTAAAAGATGGGCTAAACACTCGTTTAGGCACCGCAGGCAGAAAGCTATCTCATGGTCAGTCACGTCGTGTTGCCATTGCCCAAGCTCTATTAAGGCAAGGTAATTTAATCATTCTTGATGAGCCAACAGAGAGTCTAGATAACCACACTAAGCAAAACTTGCTGACTACGCTTGAGAAAATATGGGCAGATAAAACCATGCTAACCATTACTCACGACCCAGCAATGCTAAGTCGTGTTGATAAAGTGATTTGGTTAGAACAAGGACAAGTGAGAGCCCTTGCAAGTCATGCTGAATTAGTTGCTAATGAAGCTGACTACGTAGAGCTTATTACCCGCTTTTAATCTAGCTGCTCAACGGTAACGTCAATCACACCTTGCTTTGTTGATGAGATTTGTGAAAACGCCTTTTTTGATAAATCAATAATACGACCGCGGATAAATGGGCCGCGGTCATTAATGGTCACAATCACGCTTTTATTATTAGCAATATTAGTGACTTTTACTTTGCTACCAAAGCCAAGTGTTTGATGAGCCGCGCTCAATGCCTGTTGATTAAACACCTCACCACTTGCAGTAGTTCGGCCATGATATTTATCAGCGTAATAACTGGCTTTGCCTTTTTCTATCGTTCCCTTAGTTACCGAAGGCGCAGTACTACAACCAGTTATAATTAAACTTAATAAAGCAAACAGGATAAGTTTGTTCATATTATTGAATCCTTTTTTTGCCATAAAGGTAGCAAGCGCTTACTTAGCGAAACCTGAACTATACTGATTTACCTAATTAAGAGAATTAGTATAAAAACAAAAAAGCCACCTTACGGTGGCTTTTTGTGTATCACTTATAATTAGCGAATAATGCCGCGCTCAGAGCTTTTCACAAAGTCTATCATCAGCTGAACAGCAGGATACTTTACTGCATCTTCAGCTAACTCGGCGATAGCTTCTTCAACACCTAAACTCTTACGGTAAAGCGTTTTATATGCACGACGGGTTGCCATAACTTCATCACTTTCAAAACCTCGGCGTTTCATGCCTTCAGTATTGATTGCTACAGGGCCAGCCGGCGTGCCAATAGTAGTTACAAATGGTGGTACATCTTTATTTACGCCAGAGTACATACCTACAAAGGCATGAGCACCAATTTTACAAAATTGATGAACACCAGAGTTACCCGCAAGAATAACCCAGTCACCTACGTGTACGTGACCAGCAACAGAGGCATTGTTAGCAAATATAACGTTATCACCAATTACAGCATCATGTGCAACATGGGTGTACGCCATAAATAAGTTGTTACTACCAATTTTTGTCACACCTTGGTCTTGGATAGTACCACGGTGAATTGTTGCACACTCACGGATCACATTGTTATCACCCATGATCAGCGTAGTTGGTTCATTCGCGTATTTTTTGTCTTGGCAAGCTTCACCAACCGATGCAAATTGAAAAATATGGTTACCAGAACCAATCGTCGATGGGCCTTTAACAACCACATGAGATTCGATGATACAGTTGTCACCAATAGTTACATCGTTTCCGATATAGCTATAAGGGCCAACTGACACATTTTTGCCAAGTTTTGCACCTGGTTCGATTATTGCCGTAGGATGAATCACTATTAAAACTCTCTTCTCGCACACATGATTTCGGCAGTACACACCACTTTGCCGTCAACTTTTGCTTCTGCTGCAAACTTCCATATATTGCGGCGCTCTTTTACAAACTCTACATGCAAATGCATGGTATCGCCAGGTAATACCGGCTGTTTGAATCGTGCATTATCAATCGCAGCAAATAAATACAGTTCATTGTCACTACGGTTTTCAACTGTTTTAAAACCTAACAAGCCCGTAGCTTGAGCCATTGCTTCTAGGATCAACACACCAGGAAAAATTGGTTGGTTAGGGAAATGACCCGTAAAAATAGGTTCGTTCACTGTTACATTTTTAATTGCATGTAACGACTTGCCTGGCGTGTAATCTAATACACGGTCAACAAGTAGCATCGGATAACGATGCGGAAGTAAACTCAAGATATCTTGGATATCAAGACTATTTAATTCATTTGCCAAAATAGCATCCTTATTTGTCTTCAATATTGAGTGACTTTGTTAGAGACTCAAGTGCTTTAATGCGGTCTTTCATATCACCGAGGTTTCGGATATGGGCAATACTACGTCGCCATTCTTTATTGGTTAGATGTGGCAAGCCCGAAGAATAAATCCCAGGTTCTGTGATTGCCTTAGTCACCATACTCATACCGGTGATTATAGCACCATCGCATACGCTAATGTGACCATTAATTGCAACCATGCCACCAATCTGACAATTCCGACCAATAACTGTACTGCCAGCAAATACCGTACAGCCAGCAACTGCAGTACCCGAACCGATCTCGACATTATGCGCTATTTGACATTGATTATCGATAATTACATTACTATGAATGATAGTATCGTCAAGTGCACCACGGTCAATGGTCGTTGATGCACCTACTTCAACTTTGTTACCAATAATTACACGGCCTAGCTGTGGAATTTTAATCCACTCACCACGCTCATTCGCATAGCCAAAACCATCGCTACCCACAACTGTATTCGCTTGAAATAAGCAATCACTGCCGATTTCGACTTCATGGTAAACACATACATTTGCCCAAAGCTTAGTGCCTTGGCCAATTTTTGTATTTTCACCGATAAAGCAGCCTGGACCAAGTTGTACGTCGTTGCCGATAACAGCCCCCGCTTCAATCACCACATTAGCAGCGATCGCGACATTATCACCAATACTGGCTGAATCGTGAATGACTGCACTTGGGTGAATACCAGTAGCAGCTGAACGCGGCGTGGTATCCATAAGCTGGGCAAGCTTGGCGTAACATACATAGGGGTTAGCAACCACAAGCTTATTGCCTGTAAAAAACGCTGCATCAGCCTCGGATAAAATCACCGCACTGGCTAATGTGTCGTTCAATTGTGAGCGATATTTCTTGTTCGCTAAAAATGCAATATGCCCAGGTTGGGCATTTGCAAGTGTTGATATTTTTGTAATCTCTGTGGCGCCATCACCCTGAAGTTCGGCGCCTAAAAGATCCGCAATCTGCGAAAGCGTGTAATTATGCATATATGATTTCTATTGCTTACTTACTTTTTCAACTACTTTATCTGATAAATCAGATACTGTTTTAGGGTTAAAATAAATTGTTGTTTCTTTAACTTTAACTTCATCAAACTTGCCAGCTTTAGCCACTTCTTCGATTGCATCTAAGATTAGCTTTTGAACTTTAGCTAACTCTTGGTTTTGACGCATCTTGATTTCTTGCTCTAAAGGACGGCCTTTTTCAGCAAGTTGCTGCTGCATACCTTGAATCTTAGTACGTAATTCATCTTTCTGCTTATCGCTCATCGTTGTTGATTCACGCTTGAACTTTTCAGCTTCAAAACGAATATCGCCTTGTAACTTTTCTAACTCTTGACGACGCTCAGAAAACTCAGCTTCAAGTGACTGCTCTACTTTCGCCATTTGAGGGATTTGCTTGTAAATTTCTTGCATATCAACAACACCTACTTTGTGCGCAAATGCACTTGTTGAAAGGCCCATAGATAAAGTAGCAAGCAATGCGAAGGCTGTTGATTTGATTGATTTTTTCACGTAAAAACTCCTTTAGAATGTATTACTAATATTAAAGCTGATGGTCTTCGTATCGTCATCTTCTTCTTTTTGCAATGGATACGCAAAACTAATCAGCATTGGACCCATTGGAGAGATCCATTGTAATGAAAGACCCGTTGAAACCCTAAAGCGCATTGGATCTGAATAATCATCCAATTTTGCGCGTTGATCGGTAGACAGGTTTTGATAACGGTCAATGTTAAACTCTGTATCCCATACGTTTGCTGCATCTACGAAGAAGCTAGTACGTACAGAGCTGGTGTTTTCTTCATCTAAGAAAGGTGTTGGAACGATTAGCTCCATCCCTGCTACCGCTTTGGCGTTACCACCAATTCGGCCTGCTGTGTATAACTCGTCAAACTCTGATGCACCACCAATGCTGCCTGTTGTAGTACCATCAGGTAATGGTGTACCAGGAATACTTTGCGGAACACGAGAAACAGCACGTGGTAGAATCGTATTTCGATCGAAGCCACGTAATTCCATTTCGGTAATTCTGAAGAACTCCTGGAACGGCAATGTTTGGTCATAACCATTGGTTGTACCATAACCATTACCATAACCAAGTGCTGCACGTGTTGAGAATACCCAACGGTGATCATTACTAATTGGCCAGTAGAAACGCGAATCATAATTTATCTTAAAGTACTGTAAATCAGAGTTCGGCGTTGTCGCTGTTAAGTTAAGTGATTGACGCGAACCAGCCGTTGGGAATAAACCACGGTTTACGGTAACACGCGACCAACCTGCACTAAGCTCATACTTAGTAAAGTCAAAACCTGCATCAGGGTTTTCTGGATCTAAGAAAGTTTCACGCATTACACGAGTTTGCTCGTATTCAGCAATGTCAGATAACTCTTCTTGGATCCAACGAACACCAAAATTGATACGGTTAACAGCATCGATTGGGAAGCCAATATTGGTACCAATACCATAGCTCTTTGATTTATAGTCGATTAGACTGAATTTACTTGCATCATAGTTGCTGTAGAAGATACTACTTCCTTGCGATACACCATCTGGCGTAAAGTAAGGGTCTGTATAAGAAACACTGATGCGTTCAGAACCACGTGAGGTATTAATATTGAAACCAATCTGGTTACCGGTACCTAAGAAATTTGATTCACTAACACCGATATTAAATTGCAGACCTAAGTAAGAACCATAAGCAAGGCCAGCGTTAAAGCTACCAGCTGATTGTTCTTTAACAGTAAAATCAACATCTACTTGGTCATCAACTCCCGGTACTGGCACAACATTAAAATCAACACTTTCCATATAAGGTAAACGTTGAATTTGTAGTTTAGAGCGCTCTAAGCTTTGATTTGATAACCACGCACCTTCAAGCTGAGTCATTTCACGGCGTACTACTTCATCAGAGGTATTTTGGTTACCACCTACGATAATACGACGAACATAGACGCGCTTACCTGGGTTAACTGACAAGGTTAATTGAACTTCTTTTTTCTCGTCATCAATCTCTGGGATTGTGCGTACTTCAGCGTTGGCATAACCAAAACGCGCTAAATAGCTTTTAATGAATTCTTCAGAAGACGTAACCACCGAGCCATTATAAAGCTCACCCGTTTTCAGCGGGATAACACTTTTGATTAACTCTTCGCGACCAAGCAAGTCACCAATAAAATCAAACCCTTTTACGGTGTACTTTACACCTTCAGTGATATTAGCTGTTACGTAAACTGAGTCACGTTCAGGACTAACTGAAACTTGGGTTGAATCGATATTAAAACGAAGGTAACCACGGTCTAAATAGTAACTACGAATTTTTTCTAAGTCGCCTTCAATGGTTTGCTTTTGATAGCGGTCGCTCGACATGAACTTCCACCACGGCAAATCTTGTTGTGACTCAGCTAATTTAAGTAGCTCTTCATCAGAGAATAATTCGTTACCAACGAGGTTAATTTGACGAATAGAAGCGGCATCGCCTTCATCAAATTTAAACAATAGCTTCACACGGTTACGTGGCAGCTTAGTGATAGTTACATCCACTTTAGCATTGTACTTACCAATACTATGGAAAAACTCAACTAAACCTTTTTCTATATTATCAAGAACAGTTTTATCAAGCGGCTCGCCTGTACGAATATCTTGCTGATCGAGCGACTCATTTAACTGCTCATCTTTGATGTCTTTATTACCATCAAATTCGATCATGCTGATCGTTGGGCGCTCTGTTACGCGGAAAATAACACTGTTGCCATCGCGTAATGCTTTAATATTATCAAAGTGACCTGAACGATAGAGAGCCTTTATGGTTCTTGAAATTGTATACTCATCAATATTATCGCCCACGTTGATTGGAATATGCGTTAGCGCTGCACCTAGAGCAACACGTTGTAAACCTTCAACTTTTAAATCATCTACAATAAAGGAGTTTTGGCCTAGGGCTGCAAAGCTTGCACCTAATAAACTTGAAACTGCCAAATGTTTTTTTATAGCCATTTTATTATCTTTATCCTTTACAACTGTATTACCGCTCAACACCTTGTAAGTTAAACTTTTGCGGTGTTTTACAATCGTGTTCAAATTGGAATTTTTCGCTCATTTGTTATAAACGCGATACATCATTGAACAAAGCGAAACATGTTAAAAACAGGAGCAGCAACGCACCCACTTTAAAACCAAATTCTTGCGTCTTTTCAGAGACCGGCTTTTTGCGAAAAAGTTCAATTATGTAATACATTAAGTGCCCACCATCAAGCACTGGCAACGGTAATAAGTTAAATACACCTAGGTTTACACTTATTAATGCTAAGAAGCTTAAAAAAGCAACCAAACCATAGCTTACGCTAGTTCCCGCACCGACTGCAATGCCTACAGGGCCACTTAAATTTTTAACCGACACCTGACCGGTAATTAAATTACCAATCATGTCGAAACTTAGTGTGATTAAACGCCATGTTTCTTGTATGCCCAGCACAATACTATCGACAGGGCCATAATGTCTAGTTTCAATATAATTTTCTGGCCATGGCTCAACCACTGGAGACACACCTAAGAAACCTTGTTGAACACCTGAATCATTGATTTGGCCTTTAGGTGTAACAATAAGCTCTTTAATACTATCTTGTCTTTGTACACTAATTTGTAAGGATTTGTTAGGTGATTGCTGAATTAGTGAAACTAACTCGTTCCAAGTGCTGATATTTTCACCATTTACGGCAATAATTTTATCATTTACCTGTAATCCTGCCTGTTCTGCAGCTGACCCTTTACTGATCATCGCTACCTGCAGTAAGGCGTTAGGTCGAAAAGGTACTATACCAATCGATGTTAGTGGTGGTACATCTTGCTGATCTAATTTCCAGCCATCTAAGTTAAGGGTACGCACATGCTTTTGATAGTTTTGGTCACGAAGCGTAACAACAACGCTTTGCTCGCCTAAACGGCTCATCAATGAGAAGGTGGCATCTTGCCAAGTGCTGATATCGTCTTCACCGATTTTAATAATTTGTTGGTTCGGCTCAATATTAGCAGCTGCAGCACGGCTTCCTTGAGTCACTTCCCCAACCACAGGTTTTAATGACTGAACGCCCACCATGTACATGACAGCTAAAGCAAAAATAGCAAATAAAAAGTTCGCCATTGGTCCGGCTGCAACTATCGCTATACGTGCTTTTACTGATTTGGCATTAAATGATAAATGACGCTGCTCTGGCGGCACTTCATCTACACGCTCATCAAGCATTTTGACATAACCACCTAGTGGGATTGCCGCTATCACATATTCTGTTTGCTGTTTGTCATACCACTTGATCAACGGCTTACCAAAGCCAATTGAAAAACGCAGTACTTTGACACCTGCCTTACGTGCAACCCAAAAGTGACCATATTCATGCACTGTCACTAAAATGCCTAAGGCAAGAATAAATGAACCCAGATTCCAAAAAAAATCAAACATGCTAATTAATGCCTCTTCTAACAAACTCAGTGGCTTTAATGCGAGCAGCTTCATCACAAGCCAGGATCTCGTCTAATGTATGCACATTAACATCCTGTGTTGCTGCTAGGGTTTGTGAGTTAATACGAAAGATATCTGTAAACTTAATCTGGCCAGCTAAAAATGCAGCAACTGCAACTTCATTTGCAGCGTTGACAGTGGTTGTTGCACCCTGCCCCATTTCGCATGCTTCAATCGCAAGTTTTAAATTTGGATATCGTGCATAATCTGGCTTAGTGAAAGTAAAGTCTGCAATCTGTGCAAAGTCGAGAGGTTTAACCCCAGCATCAACGCGCTCAGGAAATGCTAAAGCGTGAGCTATAGGAGTGCGCATATCTGGATTACCCATTTGCGCAAGCACTGAGCCATCTTGATATTGCACCATAGAGTGAATAATACTTTGCGGGTGTATCACCACTTCAATATCGCTTGCTTGGCAATTAAATAACCACTTAGCCTCAATAAATTCAAGACCTTTATTCATCATGGTTGCTGAATCAACAGATATTTTTTGGCCCATCGACCAATTAGGGTGCGCCACAGCTTCAGTCACGGTCACATCTGATAATGTTGCGACATCGCGAGTTAAAAATGGCCCACCAGACCCTGTTAATAAAATTTTGCTAACGCCATTATCGGCCAGTAAACCCGACCCGTTTTGTAAAGCCGCAGGCATACATTGAAAAATCGCGTTATGTTCACTGTCGATAGGCAATAAAGTAGCACCATGCTGTTTTACTTTATCAATAAACAGCTGCCCCGACATAACTAGAGACTCTTTATTAGCAAGCAATACTTTTTTGCCCGCCTCAACGGCGCTTAAAGTAGGTAACAAGCCTGCTGCACCGACAATAGCCGACATAACAGTGTCAACATCAGTATGAGCAGCAAGCTCGCTCATAGCACTTGTACCAGCAAGAATCTCTGTTTTACAAGAGCTACTGGCAAGTAAGTTAGACAGCGCAGCCGCGGCATGTTGATCTGCCATTACGGCAAACTTAGGTTGATGTGCAATACATAGTTCAGCCATTTTCTCGGCATTTTTACCAGCAGCTAAGGCAAAAACAGCAAAGCGCTCTGGGTTACGAGCAACAACATCTAAGGTGCTTAAACCGATTGAACCAGTTGCGCCTAATACGACGAGTTGTTCTACTTTGCTCATAAACTCAATGTCCATGCGTAGCAAAGTACAAAAATAGGTGCAGCAGCTGTTAAGCTATCGATGCGGTCTAGAATACCGCCATGACCTGGTAAACATGAACCGCTGTCTTTCAAGCCAACTTCACGTTTAAACATACTTTCTAATAAATCGCCTACCGCTGAAAACAGCGCAATAAATGCTGTCATAATCGCATAAATTGGCCACACAGCCATATCAACATTGCTGTAATGACAAAATACTAAAACAAAAATAACTGAGGCCACCACGCCACCAAGTAGGCCTTCAATGGTCTTATTTGGGCTCACTTTTGGCATTAGTTTGTGTTTGCCTAAGTTTTTACCAGTAAAATATGCACCGATGTCTGCGCTCCAAACAATGCCTAAAACCACAAGAATAAGCATAGAGCCGAAATGGGTTGATTCGCCATAGCCTGCACTACGCAGGGTATTTAAAGCTAACCAAAGTGGTACGAGTGTTAAAAATCCGGCAATGGCACGCATCACAATGCCTTCATTCCACGCTTTTGCCATAGCGGGATAACGCCAAACTAAGTAAGTAGCTACAATCCACCAAGCAAACGATAGCGTGAACAGATAGTTTGCATCACCTACCAGTTGACCATTTTGCCAAAGCGAGTCAATCGGCCAATGCCAATTTAATAATGCAAGAAACACCGCTGTTGCAGCGACAAATCCAAAACGTTTAACTTTATCGCATAGCCCCATAAACGCAGACCATTCCCATGCACCGAGTAATACGATACCGGCGGCGATATAACTAAATAGAGTTAATGGGGTATAAAATACCAATACAAGTGCAAGTGGTGCCAACACGAGCGAGGTTAAAATTCGTTGTTTTAGCAATGTGTGTACCTTCAACTAGTAATTAGGTCTCAGCGAGTAATTGTTTTATTTGTTCGCCTGTACAACCAAATCGTCGCTCTCTGGCAACGTAACATGCGATAGCATCGGCAAAAGCAGCTTCATTAAAGTCTGGCCAAAGCGTATCGGTAAAGTAAAGCTCAGCGTAAGCTGCTTGCCATAAAAGAAAGTTACTAATGCGCAAATCACCACCTGTGCGGATCATTAAATCAAGCTCAACTTGATCTGCCATGCTCATGTGTTCACTCATGAGCTCTTCGGTAATCTCTTCAGCGGCCATTTCACCGGCTGCGACTTTTTTTGCAAGCATGGTTGCAGCATTGGTAATATCCCAACGGCCACCATAATTAGCAGCAACGTTTAATTGCAAGCCCGTATTATTACGGGTTAACTCGTGTGCTGCATCAACTTTATTACGCAAATTCTCAGAAAAGCGTGATAAATCACCAATTATATTGAGCTTTACATTATTTTTATGAAGCTTTTTAACTTCTTTGCCCAACACGAATAAAAATAGCTCCATGAGCGTATTTACTTCGTCCTCTGGGCGTCGCCAATTTTCGCTACTAAATGCGAATAGTGTTAACGACTGTATACCTAAGCGAGTACAAAATTGCACTGATTGACGAACCGCATCAACGCCTTTTTTATGCCCATAAACACGTGGGCGATTTTTCGCTTGAGCCCAACGACCGTTACCATCCATGATTATAGCGACATGCTTAGGCAAACTTTGCTGGGAAATTTTATCAGCGTTAAGAACCATAAATATCGAGTATTCCATAAAAAAACGCCGTCTAGTATACCCCAGCCGGCGTTTCAAAACTAATAAATTTGCAATGACCTGCTTGCCTTTCAGGATTCATCCCGAAAAGAAAAACAAGAGCTTTTAGATTTCCATCAATTCAGCTTCTTTCGCTGTTAATTGTGTATCCATCTCTTTGATGAACTTATCTGTAAGCTTTTGGATTTCGTCTTCTGCTTGACGCGCTTCATCTTCAGAAATTTCTTTGTCTTTCAATAAGCTCTTAATGTCGCCATTTGCGTCACGACGAATGTTACGAACAGCAACACGGCCGCCTTCAACTTCACCACGTACAATTTTGATAAGGTCTTTACGACGCTCTTCAGTAAGTGGAGGAAGTGGAACACGGATCACAGTACCAGCAGACATAGGGTTTAAACCTAAATCTGATGCCATTATTGCTTTTTCTACCGCTTGCGCTAATGACTTGTCGAACACGCTGATTGCAAGTGTACGCGAGTCTTCAATTGTTACATTAGCTACTTGGTTTAGTGGCGTGTCAGCACCGTAGTAAGACACTTGAATACCGTCAAGTAATGCAGGGTGAGCACGGCCTGTGCGAATTTTAGATAATTGACTGCCTAGTGCCGCAACACTTTTTTGCATACGTTCTGACGCATCTTTTTTGATATCGTTAATCACGGTTCAATCCTAATCTATTTATTAATTTCATCCGAGGCTTGTGAAGAGATAAGCGTTCCTTCATCTTCGCCCATAATTACACGCTTAAGCGCGCCTGATTTATTCATGTTAAATACACTTAAAGGCATATTATGATCACGGGCAAGCGTGAATGCCGCTAAGTCCATAACCTTTAGTTCTTTATCAATGATCTCATTGTAGCTTAAGTGGCGATATAATGTCGCGTCTGGGTTTTTCACTGGGTCATCTGAATAAACACCATCAACTTTTGTCGCTTTAATTACGGTATCAGCTTCAATTTCAATACCGCGTAAACACGCTGCAGAATCAGTGGTAAAGAATGGGTTACCTGTGCCTGCAGAAAAGATAACAACACGACCAGACTTTAATAAGCTGATAGCTTCTGCCCAGTTGTAAGCATCACACACGCCATTTAATGGAATGGCAGACATTAAGCGACAATTTACAAATGCACGATGCAGGGCATCACGCATTGCCAAACCATTCATTACCGTAGCAAGCATACCCATGTGGTCGCCCACTACGCGGTTCATACCTGCTTCTGCTAATGAACCACCACGCAAGAAGTTACCGCCACCGATAACTAAACCTACTTCTACGTCGAGCTCTACAAGTTCTTTAATTTCTTGAGCCATACGGTCAAGTACTTTCGGGTCGATGCCGAAGCCTTCGTCTCCCATTAATGCTTCACCGCTAAGTTTAAGAAGAACACGTCTAAAAATAGGTTTACGATTGATAGTCATAATATTTGGGCCAGCCTTAATAATGAGATAAAAAATAACCGCGCTATGGTTACACATAAAACGCGGTTATTTTAAAGAATTTTCATCAGTGACGCAAAAGCTAATAACAGATTAATTTCATCTAATTGTCCTACGTCACTAAGTTAGAAAATTACTCGCCTTTTGCAGCAGCGATTTGAGCAGCTACTTCAGCAGCGAAGTCTTCTTCTTTACGCTCGATACCTTCACCAACTTCTAAACGGATGAAGTTAGTAACTGTTGCGCCTTTCTCTTTAAGAATTTCGCCAACAGTTTTCTTAGGTTCCATGATGAAAGCTTGACCAGTAAGAGAGATCTCACCAGTGAATTTCTTCATACGACCAACAACCATTTTCTCAGCGATTTCAGCAGGCTTGCCTTCGTTCATCGCGATGTCGATTTGAACTGCTTTTTCTTTTTCAACAACGTCAGCTGGTACGTCTTCTGGGTTTACGAACTCAGGCTTAGACGCAGCTACGTGCATAGCAACTTGCTTAAGTGTTTCTTCGTCAGCTTCACCAACTACAACAACACCGATACGGTCGCCGTGGCGGTAAGAAGAAAGCTTGTCACCGTCGATGTACTCAACGCGACGAACATTGATGTTTTCACCGATTTTAGCAACTAGTGCAACACGCGTTTCTTCGAACTGTGCTTTAAGTGCATCGATGTCTGCTTTAGATTCTGCAGCAGCGTCTAATACTTCATTCGCGAAGCCAAGGAAGTTTGAATCTTTAGCAACGAAGTCAGTTTGACAGTTAACTTCAAGAAGCGCAGCGAAACCGTTACCTTCTTTGATTAAGATTGTACCTTCAGCAGCGATGTTACCTGCTTTTTTAGCAGCCTTTGCAGCACCGCTCTTACGCATGTTTTCAATCGCTAACTCGATGTCACCGTTAGTTTCAGTTAACGCTTTTTTACAATCCATCATGCCAGCGCCAGTACGCTCGCGTAATTCTTTAACTAGGGCAGCAGTTACAGCCATTAGAATATCCTCAATTGAATTCTGTTATAGGGAAGCGGTATGGGCCGCTTGACAAGAATAACAAGTCTTCACCTTGATTAGATGAAGACTTGATGACAGCTAATTATTCAGCTTCTACGAAGTCGTCTTTTTCAGCTTGAGCAACGATGTTGTTCTCACGACCTTCAGTGATCGCAGCTGATACAGCGCCAGTGTAAAGTTGAATAGCACGGATCGCATCGTCGTTACCAGGTACGATGTAATCAACACCGTCTGGGTTAGAGTTAGTATCAACGATAGCAACAACTGGAATACCTAGGTTGTTAGCTTCACGGATAGCGATGTGCTCGTGGTCTGCATCGATAACGAAAAGTGCGTCAGGAAGACCGCCCATATCTTTGATACCACCAAGGCTCTTTTCAAGCTTTTCCATTTCACGAGTAAGCATTAACGCTTCTTTCTTAGTTAACTTCTCGAAAGTGCCGTCTTGGCTCTGCGCTTCAAGGTCTTTAAGACGCTTGATTGATTGACGAACTGTTTTCCAGTTAGTCAACATACCACCTAACCAACGGTGGTTTACGTAGAACTGCTCGCTTTGAATAGCTGCTTCTTTAACTGCTTCGCTTGCTGCGCGCTTAGTACCAACGAAAAGTACTTTACCTTTGTTAGAAGCTGCGTTCGATAAGAACTTAAGTGCTTCGTTGAACATTGGTACAGTTTGCTCTAGGTTGATGATATGAACACGGTTACGAGCGCCGAAGATGAAAGGCTTCATCTTAGGGTTCCAGTAACGTGCCTGGTGACCAAAGTGAACACCAGCTTGAAGCATATCGCGCATTGAAACGTTTGCCATTTTATAATCCTCTATAATTTAGGGTTAGGCCTCCACATATCCCATAGCACCAACACCGTAGTTAATTTGTAACTTAAGTGCACCCAAGTGTATGTGACGATACGTGTGTGTGTTAAAATAAAATTGTGTTTGTCTTAAATACAAAAAATCAGTTAAGAATTTATTTGTAAAAAGACGGCGCGCTTTATACCATATTAAAATTGAAAACTCAACGTCTAGTGCAAAATTTGTGCACTAAAAACTGACCTGAAAAACAACTTTGGAGCCTCAATGAGTGCTGTGATCAAGACCCCTGAAGAAATCGAAAAAATGCGTGTTGCCGGGCGCTTAGCCGCCGAGGTACTTGAAATGATAGAACCGCATGTGGTGCCAGGTGTAACCACAGATGAACTAAATACAATTTGTCATGATTATATTGTTAATGTTCAAGATGCTATTCCAGCACCGCTTAATTATCACGGTTTCCCAAAATCAATTTGCACCTCAGTGAACCATGTAATTTGTCACGGTATTCCGAATGACAAACCGCTCAAAGAAGGTGATAGCGTAAATATTGACGTTACTGTGATCAAAGATGGCTATCACGGTGATACTTCTAAGATGTTCCATGTAGGTACACCTAATATTCAAGGTAAGCGCCTTGCGGATATCACGCAAGAAAGCCTATACCTTGCTATTAAAATGGTTAAACCTGGCGTGCGCTTAGGTGATATCGGTGCTGCAATTCAAAAGTACGCTGAAAGCTTTAACTATTCAATTGTTCGCGAATACTGTGGTCACGGTATTGGTGCTGAGTTCCACGAAGAGCCACAAGTAATGCACTATGGAAAAGCAGGTACTGGCGAAGTATTGAAAGCTGGTATGTGCTTAACAATCGAGCCAATGGTCAATGCCGGTAAACGTCAGTGTAAATTACTAAAAGACAACTGGACAGTTGTAACAAAAGACCGTTCTTTGTCTGCGCAGTGGGAACACACACTACTAGTGACTGAAAATGGTGTTGAAATTTTAACGCTCCGATCAGATGATACTATCGACAGGATCATCGAACACTAGGAGCCAGCCCCTGTGGCATTACCCAATAAAGTAAAAAAGTTGCTCAGCCAAGCTGAGCAACTTAGCGATTATCGCGACTGTTCTAGTTATTTTTATAAATGGCTACAGAACGAATTCTCAAAACAACCCGTTAGCAACTTAATTAATGCCCGTGCTGAGTTTATCGACCGCTTATTAATTAAACTGTTTCATGATTACGACCTTGCTCACGAAAGTGACTTAGCACTTATCGCTGTGGGTGGATATGGTCGTGGCGAACTACATCCCTACTCCGATATCGACTTTATGCTGCTGGTTAGTGAACAGCCCAGTGAAGCCGTATGCGAGAAAATTGGCCAGTTCGTCACTATGCTTTGGGATCTTAATTTAGAAATTGGTCACAGCGTTCGTACAATAGAACAAGCATTAGAACAAAAACGCGAAGATGTGACATTTGCCACCAGCTTGCTCGAAAGCCGATTAATTTTTGGTAATCACATTGAATTTGAAAAACTCAAAAATCATTTGATTGATACACCAATTTGGCGCTCAGACGAATTCTTTTTGGCAAAAGTACAAGAACAAAGTTTACGCCATAAAAAATGTCATGGTACGGCTTATAATCTTGAACCAAACATCAAAGAAAACCCAGGTGGCCTGCGCGATTTACAGACCATTATTTGGGTAGCTAAAAAGCACTTTAGAGCCGAAACATTACAAGAATTAATAAATCACGGCTATCTTACTCACGAAGAATACCAAGAGCTTTCTGAATGTTTAGAAAACCTTTGGAACATTCGTTTTGCGCTGCACATCGCTGCGGGGCGATCTGAAAACCGTTTACTGTTCGACCACCAACCTCACGCAGCAGAAATTCTTGGCTTTGGTAGTGAAGGTAAGGCCTCAGTTGAGCGCATGATGAAGCGCTTATTCCGTATTATGAGCCGCGTGCGTGAACTCAACCAAATGCTACTTTCATACTTCGAGCAAAGTATTTTACCGGGTGCCGGTGAGTTACCAGTGGTTGAGCTTGACCGTAACTTTGAACGTATTGGCCATCAAATTCGCGTAAAAAACCCGTCGGTATTTTTCCGCCGAGATCAGCTATTTGTGTTGTTCGAGCATATTGCTGATAACCCTGAAATTACCCATATCTACCCAAGTACTATACGCACAATGCGTCAAGTACGTCGCCGGTTACTCGGTGATTTACAAGATTACGCCGCTTGCCGTGAAGCATTTTTACGCTTAATTAAACACCCAAATGGTATGGGTCGCGCATTTACCTTAATGCACAAGCACGGCATTATCGCGGCCTATTTACCGCAGTGGCGTAATATCTTTGGGCAAATGCAATTTGATTTATTCCACGCCTATACCGTAGATGAGCACACCCACAAACTAATCAACAATATTTATAAATATTTTGATAAGTCAAAAGTCAGCGAGTTTCCACTTTGTAGTGAAATTGTCACTCGCATGGATAAACCTGAGTTACTTTATCTAGCGGGTATATTCCATGATATCGCCAAAGGCCGTGGCGGCGACCACTCTGAACTAGGCTCGGTTGATGCGATTGCGTTTGCTAAATTGCACCGTTTCCCGTCATCAGACGGCAAGCTTATTTCATGGTTAGTGGCTAATCACTTACTTATGTCGGTTACAGCACAGCGTAAAGATATTAATGACCCAGACGTAATTAAAGACTTTGCAAGCAAAGTAAAAAATGAGCGCCAGCTAGATTATTTATATTGCTTAACCTTGGCCGATATTCGTGCCACTAACGATAATCTATGGAACGATTGGAAAAACACCCTACTACGTGAGCTGTATTTACATACCCAGCGAGCACTGCGTTTAGGTCTTGAAAACCCAATGGATCAGCGCGACCAAATTCGTGATAAAAAACAGCAAGCCAAGCAGCGCTTATTGAATCACGGCTGCAATGAAGACCAAATCGACTTAATTTGGAGCCGCTTTAAAGCGAATTATTTTACCGCCTTTAGTGAGCAACAAATTTCATGGCAAACAGAGCACTTATTAAATTGTGAAGATTTAAGCCTACCAAGTGTCACTGTTTCTGACACCGCAATGCACGGGGGGACGCAAGTATTCGCTTACAGCCCATACTCAGGGGGTTTATTTGCACGCTTGGTGAGTGTAATTGGTTCGAAAAAAGCGCAAATCCAACATGCCCAGGTGTTAACGACTAAAGATGGCTATGTGATTTTTAGCTTTGTTATTTTAGAAGTTAATGGTGACCCGATTGCAAGTAGCCGTGCGCAAGGCATTAAGCGTGCATTAGAGCTTGCGATTAGCGATCCGAAAAAGAAAATTCGCATCAAAAAGAACCGCTCACAGCGCTTTAAAGACTTTAATATCAAACCAAAAATTGTGCTTAGACCGCATGCTCGTAAAGATCGCAGCTTAATTGAAATCCAAGCGGTGGATATTCCGGGTCTATTAACGAAAATTGCTGAAGTATTTCAAGCACACTTATTACATATTCATGCCGCGCGGATCACCACTGTTGGTGAACGTGCAGAAGATTTCTTCGTGGTATCAAATAACGAGTACCAAGCATTAACAGACGAAGAACAGGCTAAAATTCATCAAGCATTGCGTAAAAAACTCAACGCAGAAACCGAATAAGAGGATCTTATGTCAGATTTAAAAACCATGATCGAAAACGCCTGGGACAACCGCGATAGCATCAGCCCAAGCACGGTATCAAGTGAAGTAAAGCAAGCGATTATCGATGCGCTTGAATTACTTGATAGCGGCGCTGCCCGTGTTGCTGAAAAAATCAGTGGTGAGTGGGTTGTACATCAATGGTTGAAAAAAGCGGTGCTACTGTCTTTTCGTATTCGTGATAACCAACCAATGAGCGATGGTGTTAATCAGTTTTACGACAAAGTACCACTTAAATTTAGCGACTATACACCAGAGCAATTCCAACAAGGCGGGATGCGTGTTGTGCCTAATGCAGTGGCGCGTAAAGGCAGCTTTGTAGGTAAAAACGTGGTGCTAATGCCATCTTATGTCAACATTGGTGCCTACGTTGATGAAGGTACGATGGTTGATACATGGGCAACGGTTGGCTCATGTGCACAAATTGGTAAAAACGTTCACTTGTCGGGCGGTGTAGGCATTGGTGGTGTACTTGAGCCACTGCAAGCAAACCCAACGATTATCGAAGATAACTGTTTTATCGGTGCACGCTCTGAGATTGTTGAAGGCGTTGTGGTAGAAGAAGGTGCGGTTATTTCAATGGGTGTTTACATCAGCCAAAGCACGCGCATCTATGACCGTGAAACAGGCGAAACTCATTACGGCCGAGTACCAGCCGGCGCAGTTGTTGTTCCAGGTTCTTTACCGTCAAAAGATGGTTCGCACAGCCTATACGCAGCTATCATCGTGAAAAAAGTTGACCAGCAAACTCGCGAAAAAGTAGGTATTAATGCCCTACTTCGCTCGATTGATGAGTAACTAAGCTGAGCTGTCAGCTGTCAGCCGTCAGCCGTCAGCCGTCAGCCGTCAGCTTTAAGTTTTAGAGATTAAGAAGCGCGATGCTAGCTAGTTTCGCGCTTTTTTTTAAACTTAGGACTTAAAACTTAAAGCTCCGGACGTTAAATTGTTACATCTTATTTCAAATACACATTTTATCGCGAATTAACGGCTATTCAGCGTTACTTCTGATATACATTTCATTTACCTCACTGGCACTTTTTTTACATCGCACTACAATGCACACAAACTGATTTTGGAACACACACAATGAACCTGACACGTAGTTCGCTGAAGAACCCTGCGAGTGTTATTGTCATCTTGGTGTTGATTATGTTGTTTGGCATGTTAAGTATTTTTAAGTTGCCAATTCAGCTCACACCAGATATTGAGCAACCGCAGATCACTATTTTCTCTGGCTGGCGCCAAGCTGCACCTGAAGAGATTGAATCGGTGATCATTGAGCCGCTCGAGAACGCAGTAAAAAACACCCCGGGTGCCTTAGAGGTTAATACTTACATTAACCGTGGCAATGGCTCTATCACGTTAACTTTTGCTGTTGGGCAAAACATGCAACAGGCGATGCTTGATGTATTAACTAGCCTTAACCAAGCGCCACCTCTGCCGTTAGATGCATTTGATCCTGTGGTTTTTGCTGGCGGTAATAATGGGGAAGCCGCAGCAACGTTACTGGTCACCCCGAAAGATTTTAATAGCGACAGCCTTGATTTAGACATGGCGCAGTTCCAAAAACAAATTGATGAATTTGTTGAGCCCCGTTTGGCACGTATCCCAGGTGTTGCCCGCGTTGACTTAGCCAGTGAACGACCAAAAGAATTACGTATTACCTTTGACCCTCACAAAGCCGCTGCACTTGGCGTCAGCCTTGACCAAATTAGTAACGTATTAGCCAGCTCACGCGATACCTCTGGTGGCCTTGCCAATGTTGGCCGTCGTCAATATACCGTGCGCTTTACTGGGCAATATGATTTATCGAGCATGGCACAAATGCGCGTTGGTTATTCAGGCGATAGACCCATTTACCTTGGCGATATCGCAAGTGTAGAGCGCACTTTTTCTGACCGTTTAGGGATGAGTGGTCGAAATGGTAAACCCGCGTATTACATTCGTATTTCGCGCGCTAACGAAGCCAACACCGTTGCCCTACTCGACGACATTAACCTTGCTATTAAAGAACTAAACGAAGGGCCGCTGGCTGAAAATGGCTTATCGATTGAATTAAGTTTTGATGCCTCTGTGCATATTCGTAATGCCTTGTCGTTGGTAAAAAGTAACTTAGGCTTGGGTGTTCTGCTGTCGTGTTTAATCTTATGGCTGTTCTTTAGGGGCTTAAAGGCCACGTTTGTGATTGCAGCGACAATTCCTGTCTCTTTGTTAGTGGCGTTTTTAACATTGAACATTTTTGACCGCAGTTTAAATGTTATTTCACTGGCGGGCCTTGCCTTTGCTGTTGGCTTAGTACTTGATGCCGCCATCATAGTGCAAGAAAATATCGCAAGGCTCAGAAGCGAAGGCTTTGATAGTAAAAAAGCCGCGCTAAAAGGCGCTGCTCAAGTAACAGGTGCCTTATTTGCCTCAACCACCACCAGCGTTGCTATCTTCTTGCCAATTTTATTTATGGCAGGTATTGAAGGGCAGTTATTCTCTGACTTAGCGCTCACCTTATCCATTGCTGTAATTGCCTCGATGATTTGCGCAATTACACTGATTCCGTTGGCTAACCACTTTTGGCCAGACAAAGAGCTAAAAGCGGATCCTTATCGTGAATATTGGCATAAGCTGACTAACTTCATCATGGCGCTTACCAATACCCGCGTTAAACAAATAGTGTGGATAGTGTCGTTATTAGGTGGCTCACTCGTCGCGACCATGACCATGCTCCCGAAAACTGATTTTATGCCGCGCGCACCAACTGATGGCTTTTTCTTTAACTTAAATACCCCACCTGGCGGCAATGTACAGTTTATGGAAGAAGAGCTGCTGATGCGTATTAAAAAGCGCTTAATGCCTTATTACACAGGTGAAAAAGAGCCGGGGATAAAAGATTTTAACTTTTATGCATTTGGTTCGAATGCTGGCGGTTTTATTTATTCTGCCGATCCGCAACGTGTTGAGGAATTAATGAAGGTAGCCCGAGAAGAGATCTTCATTGATTTGCCCGACACCCAAGTATTCTTCTTTAGAGGGTCGATGATCCAAGTTGCTAATGGCGGTGATGGTCGCAATATCAATATCGATTTAACTGGCCCGAATATGGACGAGCTAATAGCCGGTGCTAATGTTGCGCTGCAAGCAGTTACAGAAGCAATGCCAAATGCTACAGCAAGGCCACAACCACGACTCGATATGGCAGAGCCAGAACTTAGGCTCACACCCAACGACCGTCGTATAACCCAAGCAGGGCTAACTCGCCGTGATGTATCTCAAGCAGTGCAAGCCTATACAGGTGGGTTATTTGTTAATGAATACTTTGATGGCAACGAACGCATGAACGTGATTTTGCGCGGTATTCCGTGGCAAACCCCAGAGGAGCTTAAAGCCCTTCCCATTGTGACCCCACAATCAGGTATTCAAACCTTAGGCGAGCTTGCCAATATTGAACGCACCGTAGGGCCAACCCAGCTTAGACGTGTTAATGGCCGCCGTACCGTAAGTATTGTTGTCACGCCACCAGCAGACATGAGCTTGCAACAAGCGCAAACCATTCTCTCAGAGCAAGTTATGCCAAAAGTTCGTGCAAGCTTACCCGACAGCTCTGGCGCGATTTTGGCGGGTAACGCACAAAAGATGAATTCGGCCATGCAAGAAATGACAATCAACTTTATCTTGGCTCTGTTTATTTTATTCTTGCTAATGACCGCATTGTTTAAGTCAGCCAAAGACAGCGCGTTAGTTTTACTCGTCATGCCATTGGCAATTGCAGGCGGTGTACTGGCTTTATTTGTACTTAACTTATTTACCTTCCAATCGCTCGATTTACTGACCATGATTGGCTTTATTATCCTGCTGGGTCTGGTGGTAAATAATGCCATTTTATTGGTTGACCAAACCCGTGTCGCGATGGCCGCAGGGCTTAGCCGAGAAGACGCCGTTCGCCAAGCTGTGCTATTGCGCGCAAGACCCGTTTACTTAAGTACCTTAACCAGCTTATTTGGCATGCTGCCACTGATGCTAATGCCGGGGGTAGGATCAGAAATTTACCGTGGTCTTGCCACTGTGATTGTCGGCGGCATGGCCATTAGTGCCCTATTTACCCTGATATTAATGCCAAGTTTATTGCAACTTGGCAGACAACTGCCGCCCGCTAATAACAAACAGCAACCAGAAAAAACGCCTTTAAGCTTGGTATCGAATCAATGAGTATTAAAACAATGAACACACCTTTTCGTAAATTAACCGCTCGCTTTTGTGCGCTATTCAGTCTTATCGCATTTAACGCCTTTGCAGTCGTGCCGGTTACAGTAGAAACCGTCACACAAGCCCCGCTGACAAGCGAAATTGAAGTCAGCGGCACTTTGTATGGTAAAGATGATGTAACCCTAACAGCAGGCGTAAGCGGCCGTTTATTATATGTTGTTGAGCCAGGTACTCTGGTTAAAAGTGGCGACACCCTAGTTCGTATGGACACCTTACCGCTTGAACTTGAAAAAGCACGCCAGCAAGAAATGCTCAACCGTGCCAAAATAAACTTACGTTTATATCAACAAGAGCTGGCTCGTTTACAAAAACTCGCCAAAGCCAGCAGTGCTGCAGCAAGCCAAGTCGATGATATGCAAAATAAGCATGACCTTGCGTTATCTGATATTGCACTGGCGAAGGTTGAATTAAAAGTGATAGACGATCAACTTTCGCGTGCAACCGTTCGCGCCCCATTTGATGGCGTGATCAGCGAGCGTTTTAAACGCGCTGGTCGCGAAATAAATCGCGCAGATGAACTGGTCACCCTGCTTGATATTAATAACTTAGAAGTGCGTTTGTACGTGCCTGTTAAATACTTAAAGTTTTTACACAAAGGCATAGAGTTACCAATTCAAGCCGGCGACTTATCAGCCCCAGATATGACAACAGCCACCGTAACAGCGGTGATCCCATCAACCGATCCGCGTTCACAAACCGTAGAAGTACGTGCCTTACTAGCAAATAACGCCGAGCAAACATGGGCAATTGGCCAACTTGTTGATGTAGCCGTGCCACTAAAAAGCAAAGGGGATGTACTACTGGTGAATCGCGATGCGCTGATCTTACGCAAAAAAGGCACCCATATCGTCAAAATCGACAACGACAACAAAGCCCTGCAAATTCCCGTAAAAGTCGGTAATGGAAAAGATAAACTGGTTGAAGTCACCCCGACTTCAAACATCGCTTTAAATGCGGGCGATAAAGTCGCAGTACGCGGCGCCGAGCAACTACAAACCGGGCAAGAAGTCGAAGTTCAGGTAAAGCAATAACTAGTTAGCTATGTAAGTAATAGACTGCCAGCAAATGAATATGTCGTGAGCTGGCAGTTATAAATCAATCAAAAAAGCCTGTACCTACAACATAGCACGATTACAATAAGTCGCTTTCTCAAAGTCACTAATATTCATGGCTATATTTGGCACATTAGGAAACAATTCAATAAGTTTATTAACCATTAATTTAGATAGCTTTGCTTTTTGAGCTGATGTTCTTCCTTGCATTATATGTGCAAACACATGAATGAAATCTTCTTGTTTATTTCCAACTGAATAAACTTTATAAGGGTTAAGCCTGACTTTTATATCATTTTCGTCAAATAAACCCGTTGAGTTCGCGACCTGATGAATTTGATTTATGAGAAATTTCTCTTCATGGACTTTAAAGACCTGATCTGAACAATCCATTATAAAGTGAGGCATTTATCTTTCCTTATGACATTTCTAATAAAAATATTTAATAGCAGCAAAGACCTTAACACAAATAATGCCTGATGAGTTTATCGTGAAAGCTAATTTTCAAGCCATAGCAAATGTGAGTAAACATTAATTTCTTATGAGTACCGTTTCTCCCCAAAAACCCATTTGATTACTTTTAACACACCACCCTCGCCGTTTCAGCTCTCTAGTAACGAACCGATTAAAAATACCATGACCGAATACAACAATATGCCCATGTTCATTAACTTTTAAGGTGATATAGTCAACCGCGGATAAAACTCGCTCAAGGCCTGACTTATAAGATTCTCCCTTGCCGGATATTCCGATGAACCAACATAGTCTAGCAACAGCTAGCCAGCTGTTAACTGTCATAAAAAAGGGGAGCTTCAACCTAGGGATATCCATTTCTCTGAAGTTACGTGAAACTAAATCAGCATCTCTTCCCAGACATATTTTGGTAGAGTGAATGGCTCGAATTAAGTCGCTTGAAATTATGTAACTGTCACGAAACTTATGATAAAACTCTTTAGGCGGAAAATTATCACGGCAAACCAATGAACGATTGTATGCCCGAACCCAATAAGCAAAACCTACAGCAGTAACTTTAGGATTAGTGCTAGAAACTGGTTTTCCGTGCCTTACTAAAGTAATTTTCATTGAAATTCCATTAATAGAAAGAAATATTTGAAAATCAATACAATTTCAAATTGTGACTATTACCATATAACAAAGCCTCGTAAGTTTACTAACAAATACGCCATGAGCTACATACTAAGTGATAGGTTTACGTGTCTTCTGCTCAACACATGCAAATTGGATATTTGCTATTAACATATTAGACGCCCGTTTGTAACTTATCATGGCTATTAGAGCGAGTAATGTAAATAAGGTTACAAGCAAGAAATCTTCAAAAATACTTCTAAGAAATACCTCATCCAATTTATTAGCTGTTCCAAAAAAACGAAGTTGAAAGTTAACACTTAATAAGTATAAACCCCAAAAGGCTCCAATCACCCATTTATAAAACTTCACTCGAGCATCAATACGTTGCTCTACTTTTTCTAAGTTACTTTCTAATAACTCTATTTCTAGCTTTAATTTAACCCCTTTATCATCCAGTATGCTTACTACTTTATTCACACTAGCCTCCGTAGCTCCATAAAATGCATAAGTGCTAGGTGGACTTCCAAGCTTTCACTAGACAGTATCTAACTCAGAAAATACGCTTCCTCAAATTTAGCAGGTGAAACACCGCCTGTATGCGATTGGATTTACCGGATCATTCCTCACATAAGCATAAAGATTCATCTGATCTTCATAACCCACAGGGTCAGTTTGTAAGAAACGACCTAGCCTTGGATAATAAACCCATACTTTGTAGTGATAAAACTTAGTACCTGGGATTAAGATTTGCCCAGTCTAACGGAAACGCGATGAGCTGGTATTAATCGGCTCACCAAGTGAACCTTACTTATGAATTACCACTCTTAAACCTGAGCCATTCGTTTTCACTAATAAGTTGCCCCTACAGACTTACCAAGGGCAAAAAGAAAGACCTGCCCCAACTAACTTTCTAAATTGGCAATACAACTCAAAATGCACCATTTTTTTCACCCAAATGGCAAGACCAAGTATCTGAACCATGATGTAGAGCTGGTACATACTTACAAAATGCCCCAATCGTTTTCTGCTGTGAATTCTTGTGTATTAATTTCGTTGCAGTTTCACCTTCAAATTCGACGATAACTTTTTCATCTACAGAAATAAAAAGTGGTAAGGGGATACCAAGCCCTATAAAAAAACCATTTATGCTTTCATCTTTGGCTTTGTAATACCAAACTTCTCTATTTTGCCCTGATTTTATTTTTAAGGGTTCACCAAATTGCTTTTTAATTTCTGATTTAGTTAAAGAAACACTCTCCTCTTTATCGTTAGAATACATAACTCCAGCACCAACACACCCTGAAATAGATATAACGAAAATAACAGTTAGAAAAACACGTAAAAGAGTCATTTATTAATCCTATATTTATATTAGCCTAAAAAATTTCATTAAATATGACACATTCAATTTCAGTTTTATTGTATATGTTTTCAAGTTCATTGATTATTTCTATTAGTAGGTGGTTTCTTTTGTTCCTACATCATAAAATTACTTAACAGCTATATTAAAGCCAATTTAAAAATACTAATTAAGTTGTCAGTATCTCCACCAAAACCTCTTACCTGCGGGCTAAAATTAGTCACACAATTTAATTATTTTGATCATTTCATACATTTTACTTATAACTCCCAATGACTTTATTTTAGGGAACAGCCATAAATACACTAACAGTAAATGATGCAAAACGTAATTTTTGTGAACTAATTTTAAATACTCAACGTGAACCTATTATAATTAGTAAAAACAACAAGGACGCCGTAGTTGTTATGTCTATAAAGGATTATGAAGAATTAAAAGCTAAGAAAGTTGACTATATTAAGCATTGCTTTGAAAACGCAAAAAGAGACTTAGCTCAAGGTAATGTAGTTAATGGTAAAGACTTCTTGGATACTTTATAAAACACTTTGCAAAAGATAAGGTACAAAAAATCCAGAAATTGGGTGTAGTTGTAATGACATTTATTCAAATGATTTTTACTTTCCTGTTGGTAAAAATACCGCTTATTTTATTAAAGAAGATGGTTTTATAATGATTGTTGCCGTACTAAGCCAATCTCAGCTTCCAGAAAACCACTTATAATCGCTGCCTCCTTTCACAAGGCCAACACCTCTCACTGCAAACAGCCAACCCCTTTTAATGAAATTTCTTGAGTATTCGCGCCGCTTTGGTTTTTATGTTGAATGATTAAACGTGAATCTTGGCTAGTAAAGGTAAAGGTTCCGAGCCAAGGTAGCTGGGCAATTGGTTGCAGGTGGTAAAAACCATTGGCATCAAAGCATATAAATGAAAACTCATGATGTACCGGGGCAAATACGCCATAATCAGCGGTAAATACAGCAATGTTGTCTTGCAGCATAAAGTGTTTCGCTTGCGTGCCCGCTACTAAATACCAAAAGCATATTGCTGTCATTATCACCACTTGTAAGCCGCCGAGTAAAAATACTGAAAATTTGAGAATACGGGTCGATTTACTGGCTTCCATATAAAGGCGCTTTGCTTTGAGTAATAACCAAAGCCCAATGGCAACCATAGTGAGCTTTATAATCATCAGCGCCACGCCTGCTTGATACATCAGCTTAGGGCTGTGCCATTGAATGCCAAATGTTTGCGGGATAAACAAACTATCAATTAAGGGCAGCAAAATGAGTAGGAATGGCAGAATAAGCGCTTTGTTTTTCATTATTTACTTTTCTAGTGTTCTCGCAAAGATAAGAGTTCAATGTTAATTCTTGGACTCTAAAAAAGCAAAAAGGCGCAACCTGAGGTTACGCCTTTTATCGTTCTGGGCAGAACTTAAAATAAATCAATATCTGCATAAGTAGATATCTCTTGATTATTATAAAAAGATGTTATGAGTCTATCTTGGTAATAGCATATAGATAAAACGACTTGAGAGCGCATACCACCATAACTTCTTGTATCGACTTCATGGTGTATTTCTTTATTTTGTAGATCTGCATTCAATCTTAATAACAAATCACTTAACGGCTTAACTGGTTCCCACACCTTACTTGTATACCATAGTTGATATAACTTATCGTCGCGCTCAACATAAATTGCTTGTAATACTGGCATGTTCTGTCCAAAGATACTGCCTGGCTTACGAGATTTGATTACCATTTTTGTAAACGAAAACTCACCATTTTCATTTGTAAATGTATGCTCCAGTTGCTCTTTACCATCTTTGTACCCATCATATGCTAGGCTTCTTGCTACTTGCACACCTGATAATGGCTTACCCCCATCAGTTATTCGACCTGATACCTCCGGCGACATTTCTACAGTATGCAATTTAAATCGACCAAACATAGCTTGTACCTCAAGTGGCTTTAGTAAAAGTAAAAGATAAAGGCAAATATAAGCTGATAATATGATATGGCGTAAAAAATAAAAGCTCTGGGTTTGAGTGCTTTCTATAACCTTAGAGGAATAAACGATAAACCACCTTCCCTAGTATTTACCTATATGAGGTTCATGCTAGCCTTTTTATGAAGTCCCTTCAAGTAGGGTGCTGAAATCAGAACTAAAAAAACAAAAAGGCGCAACCTGAGGTTACGCCTTTTATCGTTCTGGGCAGAACTTAAAAATTATAGTGCAGCGAATACATCGTCTGTTTTAGCGGCACAGATAAAATCATTTTTGTGTAACCCTTTGATAGAGTGGCTCCACCAAGTAACGGTTACTTTGCCCCACTCGGTTAACAGACCTGGGTGGTGACCTTCTTCTTCAGCCATATCGCCCACTTTATTAGTGAAATCAAGTGCTTGCTTGAAGTTTTTAAACTTGTAAACACGCTCTAGTTGCATAATGCCGTCGCGCACTTCAGGAACCCAATCTGGGATCATTTTGATCAATTCTGCTAATTCAGCATCAGAAACTTTTGGCGCATCCGCACGACACGCTTCACACTTTTGTGTGCTTAATGAAGACATTATAAATCCTTAACTTGCTAATTTTTCTTTAGGAGGAAACTTTGGCTCATGTAGCCCTAATTCTTTTGCTTTACTCACCAGCGACATGATATCCATTTGTGAAATATCAAATAAGTCATTGATTGAGTTAATGGTGTAGTACACAGGCTGCATAATATCAATACGATAAGGTGTACGTAATACATCTAGCACATTCATCGCATTGATTTCTGGCTTATCTGAATACACATACTGTGTTTCGCCTGGGCTCGATAAAATACCACCACCATAAATACGCAGACCCTGTTCGGTTTGCATTAAACCAAACTCTACAGTAAACCAGTAAAGGCGTGCTAAATAAACACGATCTTTCTTTTCAGCGGCATAACCTAACTGACCATATTTGTGTGTAAACTCAGCAAATGCTGGGTTGGTAAGCATGGCACAATGGCCAAAAATTTCGTGGAAAATATCTGGCTCTTGTAAGTAGTCAAACTCTTCACGGCTGCGAATAAAAGTCGCTACTGGGAACTGCTTGTTTGCTAGTAATCGAAAGAACTCATCAAAATCGATCAGTGCTGGAACAGGCGCAACTTGCCAGCCTGTTGTTTCAAGTAGCACTTCGTTGAGTTCGCTAAGTTGTGGAATACGATCTGTTGGTAAATTAATTTTCTTAAGACCTGCTAAATATTCATCACAGGCTTTACCTTCTATGCAAGCGAGTTGGCGAGCAACTAGCTCAGACCATATTTTATTTTCTTCTTCGCTCCAATGGATAACCCCATTTTCATCAGGTTGCTTAGAGGTGTAATTACTTGCTTTAGCCATAATAACCTTCTTCGTTAAATCTTGATCAGCATTGATCAGAATCTCATTAACTTGTTAAGACGATACTATGTAAAAGTAAGCTAAATTTTAATAGTTTTGGCTGTTTCTAAGGTTTGCAGAAACAGATCTAACGTAAAGATTAAATTACACCAAAAGCTCTAAAAGTTTACACATCCCGTTTTTAAAGGTGTTAAGGCAAGCAAAACCGTAAACTTAAAATTACAAGCTAACCAATAAATGTAAATGCAGTTTTAAGATCGTTAATAATGTCGTTAACATCCTCAAGACCAACTGATAATCGAATTAAGCCATCACTGATCCCTGCAGCTGCTCTTTCTTCGGGTGTATAAGGCGAATGTGTCATCGATGCAGGATGTTGAATGAGGGTTTCAGCATCCCCTAAACTGACCGCCAGAGTGCAAAGCTGGGTGTTATTTATGAATGTTTCGCCATCTTCTAGGCTGCCTTTAATTTCAAAGGCAATAACACCACCAGCGGCTTTCATCTGTGAGCCAATAAATTGATGACCCGGATGTGATTTAAGTCCTGGGTAATAAACTTGGCTTACTAACGGGTGTTGCTCTAAATATTCAGCAACTATCTGGGCACTCGCACAGTGGCGCTCCATGCGCACAGCAAGGGTTTTTAAACCGCGATTAATTAACCATGCATCATGAGGGCTAATCGTTGCACCAATATCTTTTAGCACCGTCATTTTGATTAGGTTGATATGCTCCTCTGTGCCACACACAAGCCCTGCTACCACATCACCATGGCCATTTAGGTATTTAGTTGCGCTATGCACCACAATATCGATGCCAAACGATGTAGGTTGCTGTAGCAAAGGCGTTAAGAAGGTATTGTCGATAACGCTTATCAGTTGATGCTGCTTGGCAACATCAGCAATTAAACTTAGATCAAGCACCGCCATGGTCGGATTAATTGGCGTTTCTGCAAAAATCATTTTTGAATTGGCTTTAACCGCGCCGCGAAGTTCAGCCTCGTTGGTCATATCAACAAAAGTAACTTCGATACCAAAGCGCGGCAACATGTGAGCAAAAAATGCAAAAGTACAACCGTATAACGCACTTGATGCGACTAGGTGGTCACCTTGTTGTAAAAAGCTAAGCACAGACGCAGACACAGCCCCCATACCGGTCGCTGTGGCAGCCGCTGCTTCACAGTTTTCTAACTGAGCCACTTTTTGTTCTAGCTCTTGGGTTGTTGGGTTACCTAAACGGGTATAAATAAAGCCCTGCTCTTCACCGGCAAATCGGGCTGCACCTTGGGCGGCATTAGCAAAGGAGAAGGTAGAGGTTTGGTAAAGTGGCGCACTCAGTGCGCCGTGAGGATCGTTTGGTTTTTCTGGACCATGAATACATTGTGTATGTAAGTGATGCTTAGTCATTGTGTGTTCTCGTTTTTATTATCAGTACTTCATACTCATAAATAAAACGTAGATACCCACAATGCACAAGCATGCCGGATGCTCAGATGGCTAAATATCACTCAGCTGTTTTTATTAACTGTACACAAAAGTTGTCATTTTGTATTTTCGGTCTCTTTGTCACCCGTGCGTGAGGCAATTTTACGGGCAATACTATTGGCGGTTTCTTTTAACAAGCTTCGCTTATGCTCTAAACGAGGTAACGGGCGGCTAAGCTCCATCGCTTTATAGCCTATACGCGCGGTAAAAATACCTGCACTTAGCCCTTGCGCTGCACGGCCCGACAATTTCCCCAGTAATTCAGCGCTTAGTGCCGTCGCAGCTAAATCTGAGACTAACTCTGCACTACCAACAAACAGCACCTGTTTCACTAATAAGCGATACAATTTAATACGGCTTGCATAACCAAAACCAATACCGTAAATACGGCCAATTTGCTCAATGAGCTTAGTGCCACGCCATAGCACGGCCATCATATCGACTAAAGCCAGTGGGCTTAGCGCCACCAATAAGCCAGACTCAGTGGCAAAACGGTTTATCAGTTTTTTCGCTTGCTGATCTTGGCTTACCAATAAACTATCGGCGTATAAGGTCATGATTTCTTTATCGGTATGGTGACTCGCTATTTGCTGCTTAAACTCTTCAAACCCTGTAAGCTCCTGATGTTTATTAAGCTTTTCAAGCCACGGTAGTGCTTCACCTACTTGCTCGCTATTGAGTAAACGGTCGGCTTCGGTACGATGCAATTGATTACGCTTTAAACTTCTTAGCATGCGGTACTCGCGCCAAATAACACGAGCAATTAGTAGTACACCACTAAGAACTGCCGTTAAATACACCGAGCCTAAAATAATTGATTGCTGAAACGTCACAAACAATGACATCGCAAATTCAAGTAACACTAACGCTAAAAAGCTAAAAATAAACACCCCTTTTAGGGTTTGCCATTTCGACTTTTTATACACAGGCTCAAGCTCAATGCTATCTTGCTGATCTTCTTCAGTGTCGATAAATTCGGCGTTTTCTATGACTTTAGCAACAGTTAACTCCTCTGCTGTAACCTCATTGCTTGCAGAGCTTGAAATACGACGACCAGCCTGAAAGTTCATCTCCTTTGGTTGCTCACTCATGTTAGTTTGTCTCCTATCAGGTACTGCATGACATGATCTAAACGAATATGCTTTAACCGTTTATCAGGGCATGGCAGTGGCGAAAACGATAAGAACTCAAAGCCCTGTTTTGGCCACTCTTGTTTGTTGAGAAGGCGTGACGGTGGCTGCGGCGGTAAATACGTTAGCCATTCTTGCTCGCCCAAAGGTTTGCCATAAATACAGGCTAACTGCTGGCCTTTTTCAGCCACTTGGCGCGGCTCTGTAGCGCAGATAGATGACATTGCCATGGTTTCGATTTGCACGCCTTCGAACTTTAAGTGATTCGTTTGGTCATGCACGATTGAATCAAGCAATAGCGCTAAATCTTTGTGATACTGAGCACTAATATGATCTGACTTATTGGCCGCAAACAGTAGCTTGTCGATGTTTGGTTTAAACAAACGTTTAAAGAAGCTTGCTTCACCATAATTAAAGTGCGCCAGCAACTGGTTAATAACACGACTTTGCTCATGCAGCGTTTCGCTACCTTCATTCAAGGCACTGAGCACATCCACCAGCACAATTTGTCGGTCAAAATGACGAAAATGCTGCTCGTAAAAAGGTTTTACAACCTCTTTTACATAGGCCTTATAGCGCTTTTTAAGATGCGCTAGATTTGACCCTTCGCTTATATCGTCAGGCACATTCGCAACCGGGAAAAACTGTAATAACGGCGCGCCTTTTAGCTCACCGGGCATCAGCATGCGACCAGGTTGTAACATGGCAAGTTTGGTGTCTTTTTTAAGGCCGAGCAATAGCTGCTGATAGAGCGAAGCAACATCAGCAAGTTTACTTTCATCAACACTGGCTGATAAATCAAGTTCAGCAAGGGCTGTTAAAAATGGCTTAGCCTTTTCGTTACGGGCTGTTTGCTGCAACAGTGAGTATTGTGACTCACACCAATCAGCAAATGATTGCTCTAGCATTGGTAAATCAAGTAGCCATTCACCTGGGTAATCTATGATGTCTAAATAAAGTGTTGATTGCGGTGCGAAGTGACCACGTAGCCCCGAGTTACTTTGGTACTTAATTGCTAAACGTAGCGTATTTATGCGCTCGGTAGAGGCAGGCCATGTTGGCTCACCTTCAACAGGTAACAACGCCGATAATGCATTGTTATATTCAAATGTCGGTATTGTCAGTGCTTGCTGCGGCACAATTTTTGTAGCGATATGACGCTTTTCGCGCATCACATCAAAAAAAGGTAAGTTTTTTTCGTCAGCTTGACTTGTTAGGTGTTTAACTAAGGCTGTAATAAACGCGGTTTTGCCACTGCCACTTAACCCCGTGACGGCTAACTTCACGTGTTGGTCTAAACTACGATGAAGGGCTTTTTCCGCTTTATTTTTTAACGAATTAAAGGTGTTCTTTGCAAATGATTGGCTCATAAAGTGTCTGGCACCTTATTTGCGCTTGGTATCACGATGCAAACAAGGTGCGTTTATATCCTTTAAAGTTTGTTGATTTCACGGCTAACCGTAAATTCTGTTGATGTGACATAGCGTTCCATCTCTTGTAAACGACCATCAACTCGAGCAAGACGATCTTTTAAGTCTTGCAATGCACGGCGAGGTGGTTCCCCTTTTTGCCATACTTTAAATTTTACTTCAAGCGGGTCTTGGTGAATGCTATCTGCGCTTTTCACTGTTTTTTCAGTTGGTTTTTTATCTAAAATAAACCACGCTGCGATATAAGCAACAACAATAAACGGGCCGCCTGATAATAGTACTGCTGTCACCACTAAAATACGTACCAGCCAAAGCTCCATGTTAAAGTAATCGCTGATACCTGCGCATACACCTGCTATTTTGCCACGCTCAGGGTCTCTAAATAATTCGCGTTTGGTACTCATACTTTACGTCTCCACTGTGGAGCCTCTTGGTCTAATAAGGCTTCTAAGGTTTCAACACGCTCTGCCATTTTGTCTGCTTTTTGTGCAAGCTCTAACAGTTGGCGGTGCTCATGTTCACTTAAACCTTGGCTAACTTGCTTTTTACTACGGTAATGTAAAATTAACCAAAGTGGGGCAACAACCACCATAAAAACGATAATGGGTGCCATCAAAACTTCTGCATCAAACATGCTACTCTCCTGTCAATCCGTCATGTGTTTAAGCATTGGGGGACACGCCCCCATTTATTATTTTTTATCTGCTAGTTTTTTCTTAAGCTCAGCTAGCTCATCATCAATCTTTTCGTCTTGCTGAAGACCAGCAATTTCGTCAGCTAATGATTTTTTACCAAGATCATAAGACTCTATTTGTGATTCTAGACCATCGATCTTGTTTTCGTAACGTTCGAAGCGGTTTAAAGCGTCTTCGACTTTTGAGCTGTCGAGTGCTTTTTTAACTTCAAGACGAGACTCAGCAGAGCGTTGGCGTAAGATGATTGCTTTTTGACGCGCTTTTGCATCAGCTAGCTTCTCTTGTAACGTGCTTACTTCTTGCTGTAGTTTCTCGATGTGAGACTCTACATGTTCAAGCTCAGTTTCAACTGCTGCGACTGCATCTGCTGACTTTTGCTTTTCAATCAGTGCTGCACGTGCTAAATCATCACGGTCTTTACTGAGTGCTAATTCAGCTTTTTCTTGCCAATCTGCAACTTGAACTTTTAACGTGTCAACGCGACGTACTAGCTCTTTTTTCTCAGCAAGTGTTTTTGCTGATGTAGAGCGAACTTCTACTAATGTATCTTCCATCTCTTGGATGATCAGGCGAACCATTTTTTCTGGGTCTTCTGCTTTATCTAAGATGGCATTGATATTAGAATTAACGATGTCTGCAAAACGTGAAAAAATTCCCATAACATTTACCTCTTTGGTGTTTTAACTTAATCAGTTGGTATATCTAGTATCAATATGCTTGCCAACTTTTATAAACCTAGAATAACCAAATAAATTCAAATAGTTAAACTAAATTTATAAATTTCTTTAGTTCTCAAAGATAATGAAATACACTAGATCTTAGTAAAAATGACTAAGAGTTAGGGAATATGAGCCAATTTCGCCAACAGGATAACTTACTCGGCCAATCTGACAGTTTTTTAAGTGTGCTTGATCAAGTTTCACAACTAGCAAGTTTAGAAAAGCCTGTCCTTATTATTGGTGAGCGCGGTACGGGTAAAGAACTTATAGCTGCCCGTTTGCACTTTTTATCTAAGCGTTGGGATCAAAACTATATAAAGCTTAACTGTGCAGCGCTTAACGAAAACCTACTCGAAAGCGAATTATTTGGTCATGAAAGCGGCGCGTTTACCGGTGCTAGCAAACGTCACGAAGGCCGCTTTGAGCGTGCTAACGGCGGTACGCTATTCCTTGATGAATTAGCCAATACCTCTGCTATGGTGCAAGAAAAACTTCTACGCGTTATTGAATATGGCGAATTTGAACGCGTTGGTGGTAAGCAAACGGTTAAAGTAGATACTCGTTTAGTGTGTGCCACCAATGAAGACTTACCTACGCTTGCTGAACAAGGCGAATTTAGAAGCGACTTACTTGACCGTCTTGCCTTTGATGTTATTACCTTGCCTCCACTTCGTGAACGCCAAGAAGATATCATGCTACTAGCAGAACAATTTGCAATTAATATGGCTCGCGACCTTGAATGGGAGCTATTCAGTGGCTTTACTCGTAGCGCCATCGAAACACTGCAATCTTATGAGTGGCCCGGTAATATCCGTGAGTTAAAGAATGTGGTTGAACGTAGCTTATATCGCCATGGTAATGAACATATTCCCGTTCACCAGATTATTTTAGACCCATTCGCGAGTAAATTTAGACCTAAACAACGGGTTAAAGCTGCGGTTGCAAGTGCTCCAGTTGCTAGTGTCGAACATGCCGCCCCTATTGCTACAGTTCAAAATCAAGAAACGGTGACACTGAATAAACCTGAAATTCAATTTCCTTGTAATTTAAAGCAGCTGTCTAACGACTTTGAAATTGATGTCATTAAAAAAGCGCTTGAACATAGCCAATTTAATCAAAAGAAAACTGCAGAACACTTAGAATTAACGTATCATCAATTACGTGGCTATTTGAAAAAATACAATTTATTAGATCAGCAGCAATAGTTAGAGGCTAATCAGGTGTTTAAACCGTTACTTGCTTTGTCTTTGGTGTGCTTAGTCGGCTGCCTAGACAGCGAAGAAAAAACCACAGAACAAAAAAACCAGGGCTTAGTCTATTGCGCTGAAGCAAACCCTGTGTCGTTTAATCCGCAAGTTACAACGACAGGTTCGACTATCGATATTATCGCTAATCAGTTGTATGACCGCTTGCTGAGTATTGATCCTGTCACCGCTGAGTTTCAGCCTGAGTTGGCAAGTGATTGGAAAATTAGTCCTGATGGTAAAGCCATTACCTTTACACTTCGTAAAGGGGTAAAGTTTCATACTACAAAATACTTCACTCCTACTCGGGAGTTTAATGCTGACGACGTTATTTTTACCTTCAGTCGCCTATTTGACGTATACAACCCTTATCACTTTGTTGGCGATGCCAGTTACCCTTACTTTCAAAGTGTGGGTATTGATCAGCTAATTCGTCGCATAGTCCGTGTTTCTGATTATCAAGTACGGTTTGAGCTCTATAATGCAGAAAGCAGCTTTTTAGCAAACCTTGCAACCGATTTTGCCGTGGTGTTATCTGAAGAATACGCCATGCAGCTTAAAGCACGAAACCAAGAAAACTTATTTGACCAATACCCAGTGGGTACCGGGCCTTATGTGTACAAAGAGTATCGTCGCGATCGTCTAATTCGCTATTATCGTCACCCCGATTATTGGAAACACCCAGTAGTACTTGAGCAATTGGTGTATGACATAACACCAAACGGCACAACACGGGTTGCGAAAATGCTCACTAAAGAATGCGATGTAACTGCGCACCCAAGCAGTGCACAGCTTAGTATTTTATCGCAGCGAGACGACATCACTGTTCAAAAAGAACAAAACTTAAATATTGGTTATTGGGCCTTTAACACTGAGCGACCACCTTTTGATGACGTACGCGTTCGTCAAGCACTGGCCAGTGCCATCGATATAGACAAAATAATGCAAGCGGTTTATTACGGCAACGGCATTAAGGCGCAGTCATTACTGCCTCCGGCCTCTTGGGCATTTGAAGCGCAAAAAGCCATGCCTGAATTTAACCCTGCACTTGCCAAAACATTACTCGCCGAAGCTGGCTATAAAAATGGCTTTGATATGAATATTTGGGCCATGCCGGTAAGCCGTATTTATAATCCCAACGCTCGTAAAATGGCAGAGCTAATGCAAAGCGATTTACGCAAAATTGGTGTGAACGTTAATATCGTCGAATACGAGTGGAATACTTTTTTACAACGGGTTGGTGAACACCGCCACGACAGCGTTTTACTGGGCTGGGCTGCCGACACTCCTGACCCTGATAACTTTATGAGTCCATTATTAAGTTGTACTGCTACCTTTAGCGGTAAAAACCCAGCTAACTGGTGTAACCCTGAATTCGATTTATTACTGACCCAAGCGCTTGATACCACTGATTTGGAAAAGCGTAAGCAATTTTATAATCAGGCACAGCGTATTATCGTGCAAGAACTTCCTATTTTACCGATAGCCCATGGTATGCGCTTTCAAGCTGCAAGTAGCGATGTTAAAGGTATCAATTTAAGCCCGTTTGGCGGTATATCACTGGCTAATGCGAGGAAAGAATAATGATACTCGATTATATTCTTCGCCGCCTAGCGCTATTAATGTTTATGATGCTGACTCTGAGCGTCTTTACGTTTTCATTAAGTTTTTTATTTCCCGGTGATGCCCTTACTAACTTAAGTGGTATTACAAACAGTACCTTTTCACAAACTAATGCGCTTGAAGAAAGGTTTCATTTTACTGAAAACTATGTGGTGCAGTATTTTGCATTCTTAGAGCGAATTATTCAGGGCGATTGGGGTGTCTCTTTTGCATCTGGCGAGAGTGTTTTCCAACACATAAAAGACCTATTCCCTGCCACACTTGAATTAAGCCTTTATGCGTTATTTGTATCTGTGGCTGTTGGTGTGCCAAGCGGTATTTTAGCATCAGCCTACTACAAGCGTTGGCCTGATAAACTGATTAACTCTGGCACACTTATTGGCTATTCGATGCCTGTTTTTTGGTTAGCGCTGCTATTAATCATGGTTTTTTCACTGCAACTAGGCTGGTTTCCTATGTCTGGTCGCATGGGCTTACTTTACGAAATAGAGCCGGTTACTGGCTTTATTCTTATTGATATTATTGCGACTGATTTTCCCTATCACGGTATGGCATTTTTAGATGCGCTACATCATCTAACACTGCCAACAATTGTCCTTGCAATGTACCCAACCACCGTACTGGTGCGCTTTACCCGTGACTCTATGCTTAAAGTTTTAGATCAAAGCTACATCAAAACAGCCCGTGCAAAAGGCTTAAACCGTGCACAATTAATCCTCCACCATGCGCTTCGTAATGCTCTTTTACCGGTTATCAAACAAATCGGTTTACAGTTTAGTACTTTGATCACCCTTGCAATGATCACCGAAGTTATTTTCTCATGGCCGGGCATTGGTCGTTGGTTAATAGACAGCATTTATCAACGTGATTACCCCGCAATCCAAGGTGGGTTGTTGGCTGTGTCTATGTTTGTAATTTTAGCAACTATCGTTGCCGAGTTAACCTATACCCTTTTCGACCCACTCTCGCGGAATCAAGCTCATGGCAAAGTTTAATTTATTCTCTGAAGAGTCGAATAAATCGCCACTAGCGCGATTTTGGCGGAAATTCAAAAATAATCACCCAGCCCTTGTTGGCTTATGGTTGTTTATTGCTTTTGCACTACTGGCGATTTCAGCACCATTACTTGCGCCATATGGTGTGAATCAACAACATAGCGACGCCCTATTGCTGCCCCCCTCATGGCATGACGCAGGCGATGTGCGCTTTTTATTAGGTACCGATGATTTAGGCCGGGATGTACTCTCACGGCTAATGAATGGCGCAACCTACACCTTTGGTTTGTCGGTTGTTGCGGCCTTAATTACTACTGTGATTGGTGTGTTAGTAGGCACCTTTGCAGGTATCAGCCGTGGTATTCGCTCAAGCTTTTTGAACCACTTACTCGATATTACCTTATCAATTCCATCGCTGTTGCTGGCCATCATTATTATTGCAATTTTAGGCCCTGGCCTGATGAATACCGTTTGGGCGATTATTTTAGCCTTATTGCCACAGTTCATTCACTCGGTACGTAATTTGATTGTTGAAGAACTCAACAAAGACTACATTACAGCGTTTAAACTTGATGGCGCCTCAAACTGGCATATTCTTGCTCGTGGGATCTTTCCGAACATTTACGAACACATTGTGGTTATTTTTACCATGGCGCTCTCTACAGCCATCTTGGATATTTCGGCACTTGGCTTTTTAAAACTGGGGGCACAGCCACCCACCACTGAGTGGGGAGCAATTTTGGCAGAAAACCTTGGTTTAATTTACCTTGCCCCTTGGACTGTAGGCTTACCGGGCGTATTATTATTTTTAGCGGTACTGTCTACCAATTTAGTGGGTGATGGGTTACGCCAAGTGCTTAAAGAACGTAAGGCCGACTAACTATGCAATTACTCGACATTCGCAATCTAACGATAGAGTTACGCACCTCAGATACCGTTATTCGTGCGGTTGATAGGGTCAGTTTGACCTTAAAAGAAGGTGAAGTACACGCATTAGTTGGTGAATCAGGTTCAGGTAAAAGTCTCATCGCTAAAGCTATTGTCGGTGTATTAAATAAACGTTGGCATATTACGGCTGATCGCATGCACTGGCGTGGTGTTGACTTAATGCGTTTATCAAACGAACAGCGCCGTAAACTAGTTGGTCAAGACATTGCAATGATTTACCAAGATCCAAGCCGCTGCCTTGACCCAACTGCTAAAATATTTGACCAAATTGCCGAAACTTTACCTACACAAGCGACCAGTGGCTTTTTCTTAAAACGTAATAAACAGCGTAAAGACAGAGTAAAAGCGTTAATCCACAAGGTAGGTATTAAAGATCATAAAAAGGTACTCGACAGCTACCCTCATGAGCTCTCTGAAGGTATTTGTCAAAAAGTGATGATTGCCATGGCCATTGCGCGTACCCCAAAACTATTGATTGCCGATGAGCCAACTACCGCCCTTGAGAGCACCACGCGTGCGCAAGTATTTAGACTATTAAAAAGCTTGAATCAGCTAAAGAATATGTCGATTTTGATGATCTCTCACGAGCTTGAAGAGATTATTGAGTGGTCTCACGGTATGCATGTTTTGTACTGCGGACAAATGGTTGAAGCAGGCCCTACGAACCGTATTTTTAGCCAGCCACATCACCCCTATACACAAGCGCTATTAAAAAGCTTACCTGACTACGAACAAGGCCTTGCTCATAAAGAACCTTTTTATGCGCTTAAAGGCACAATACCTACATTGCAGCATTTACCAATAGGCTGCCGACTAGGGCCGCGCTGTCCGCAAGCGCAAAAAGAGTGTGTGGTTACACCAAAATTAACTAAACACCATAGTCACAGTTATGCCTGTCATTTTCCGTTAATTAAGGCGATGAAATAATGCAACCGCTGCTAAAAGTTCAAGCGTTATCGAAAAGTTTTAACTTGCGAGCAGGTTTGTTTGCTCGAAAACGCTTTTCTGTTTTAAAAGATATTTCGTTTTGCTTAAGCCAAGGTGAGACCATTGCTATTATCGGTGAAACCGGCTCAGGCAAAAGTACTCTTGCAAAGTTATTAGCGGGCGCTGACAGTGCCGATAAAGGACAGATATTGCTCGATGGCAATATTATAGAAAATGATGGCATACGTGATAACGACTGCCGCCACATTCGCTTGATTTTCCAAGATTCTGAGGCGTCATTAAATCCGGGTTTAACTATCGGCGACATGCTGAACGATTGTTTACAGTACAACACTGATTTAAATAAAGATGAGCGAGAAGAAAAAATTAAACAAACTCTCGCAAAAGTGGGCTTGCTGTTAGATCATCAACATTATTACCCGCACATGTTTAGTAGTGGCCAATTGCAACGTATAGCACTTGCACGGGCTTTAATTTTAGATCCCAAGGTTGTAGTGCTTGATGAAGCGTTATCGTCTCTAGACCCTTCTGTGCGCGCACAAACGGTAAACTTATTACTACGCCTACAAAAAGATACTGGACTTAGCTATGTACTTATTACCCATCATCTAAGTCTGGTGCGCCACATCAGCGACCAGCTCGTGGTACTTGATCACGGCGAGATTGTTGAATACGGCCAAACCGAAGCAATTTTCCAAGACCCACAATCTAAAGTGACACAGAAATTGTTGAACTGCTGATAGTGAGCTGTCAGCTATCAGCCGTAAGCTGTCAGTTTGAGTCGGCGTTAAAACGCCTCCCACGGGGTGATTTGATCACTCAATTAACTTTACTCTTTCCCCTTGCAGCTTTACTCTTATCAAAACTTTTTATACATCCCTTGGCTTTGTGGTGCGACAAACTTGTAGCCAAGCTTTTCGTAAAAACCTGGTTTGTCAGCGACCATAGTGACATAGCTGCCTTCAAAAGCGGCAGCTTCAATGTAGCGGTCAACATGTTCCATAATCACACGCCCTAACCCTTGCCCTTGATATTCTGGTGATACAGCAATATCAACTACCTCAAAATTACAACCACCATCACCAATAACACGGCCCATGCCAATCAACTCATCGTCTTTGCGAACACAAATAGCATAGAGAGAGTTTGGCAATCCCGCCTTCGCTGCTGCTAATGAACGAGCTGATAAGCCGGCCTTAAGGCGCATTGCACAGTATTCTTCTGCACTTGGTAACTGCTCTATTAGGCGATACTCCATAAATACTCCTTGTAGTTGCGAGTGCGATTACCTTCAACGGTAACAAAAAAGGCGCCATAAGGCGCCTTTTATTTAAGTTGTTTTGCTACTTATTCAGCAGCTTGTACAACTTTTGGTACTTTTACATCTGCTTGCGCTTTAAGTGCAGCAATGAATACCATGTAGTTTTTATTCACTTGAGCCATAGTGATGTTTTGTTTTTGTTGTTCGTTAATATCGGTGCTTTGTGCTTCATTCACTGCTTTTAAAGCAACGATAGCAGAGTCACCATTATTCAGATCAACAACATCTACCACTGGCGTATCCTGAGGATGCGGCATTTTAAATACTTGCTGTACAATTGCCGGAGACACAGTATACGCTTGACGAGCAAGTGCAGACTCTTGACGCACTTCAATACCTTCGGCAGTAGCAACATCATTTAAGCTCTTACCTGCTTCGATATCTGCAAATAAAGTACGTGCTTTTTCTTTAGCAAGTTCAGAGGCTTTCTGTGCAACCAGTGTTGCTTTAATTTGCTCTGATACATCTTCAAGTGGCTTAGTCGTTGCTGGTTTATGGTCGTTTACACGAACAACAACAGCGTGCTCATCACCCACTTCAATAACCTCTGAGTTCATACGATCTTCTAACACTTCAGGAGAGAAAATTGCAGTAACAACTTGCGGGTTATTTAAAGGCTCTGGTAATGAGTTACGTGTCACAAGTTCTGTTTTCTGTACTTCAACACCGGCTGCGTCTGCAGCGTCTGTTAATGTATCAGAAATTTCAAAAGCAATTTCTCCCATTTGAGTTTGCTTTTCATAAAACGCATTCACTTTCTTAGTACGTTCAAGTTCAGCACGAAGCTCATCTTTTACGTCAGCATACGGTTTAACTTGCTGATTTTGAATATCAGTGAGCTTGATGATGTGATAGCCGAATTCTGATTCAACAACGTCAGAAATGTCACCTTTGTTCTCAAGTGCATACGTTGCATCTTCAAAAGCTGGGTCCATCATGTCACGTTCGATCCAATCAAGATCACCGCCCATTTCAGCACTCACAACGTCATCCGAAGATGATTCAGCTAGCTCAGCAAAATCAGCACCGTTTTGCAGTTGTGCTAATAGCTCTTCAGCTTTCGCTTTTGCTGCATCATCGTCTTCACTGTTATCAATTAAGATGTGTGATACACGACGCTTTTCAGGCTCAATATATTGTGCGCTGTTTTGATCGTAGTATGCTTTGATATCTTCTTCTGAAACACTTGAATCCAACGTTAAGTTTGCAGCATTTAAATCAATATAGCTGACAGATACTTGTTCAGGCGCTAAAAATTGCGGTTGATTTAATTCATAGTAATCTGCAATTTCTTGCTCTGTTACTTCAATACCCGCTTGTAATGATTCTTTTGACACAACTAAATAGTCAATACTACGAGTTTGCTGTTGAAGCGCTACAGTATTATTTAATTCGTTTTCAAGAATAAAGTCAGTACCAGCAACTGCACCAACAAGTTGGCTGCGAGTCATGTCTTTACGTAAGTACTCTCGGAAAGCGTCTGGCTGGAAGTTCATCTGACGAATAACTTGTAAGTAACGATCGTTGCTAAATTGGCCGCCAACTTGGAAGTAAGGCATTTCTAAAATAGCTTTACGAACACTCTCATCACTTACACGAAGGCCTAACTCTGCCGCTAGTTGAGTTTGCAATTCTTGTTGTACTAAGCGGTCAATCACGCCTTGGCGAATTTGTGCCATGTAATTTGGATCAGCTGCGATTTGTGCAAAGTATTCACCAAACTGTTGCTCTAAACGATTGCGTTCATTTTGGTAAGCACGGCTGAACTCGGTTTGGCTAATTTTAACTCCATTTACTTCTGCAACGGGTTGCTCTGTGGTTTGTCCTAAATAACCACCAATCCCAGCTAAAGCAAAAGATAAAATCACCGCGCCTAAAATAATTTTGGCTGCAGGTCCCTGCGAACCTTCTCTGATTTTCTCAAGCATTTATCTATCTCTATTCTGATCAGGTACAAAATATACCAATTAGCATAATCAAGGATGATTGCTGATTGATATCAACCCTGCTCATGTAAAAAAAGCGTATCTTACCAGATACGCTTTTTCACTTGAAGTAACTGGTGATAAGTTACCTAAATTCTATTTAAGTGTCCTCAGGTATCCTCACCAACTAATCTTATTGATTAGTTTACTGCGTCTTTCAGCGCTTTACCTGCTTTGAAAGAAGGGATATTTGCCGCAGCAATCTGGATAGTCTCACCAGTTTGCGGGTTACGACCTGAACGTGCTGCACGCTCACGTACTGAGAAAGTACCAAAGCCAACAAGCGCCACTGAGTCGCCATCTTTAAGAGCGCCTGAAACAGCCTCGATGAATGAATCTAGTGCACGACCTGCAGCCGCTTTAGAAATGTCAGCGTCAGCTGCGATTTGATCGATTAATTGAGATTTATTCACAATATCATCCTCTTTCATTGTTATTATCAAGAGCGATTATTTTTTAAAAAATAACATCACTGTTTTGAAAATTTATAAGCAAATTAAATTTATGCTCAGTTTATTATATTTTTCTCAACCCTAGGCCACATAAGGCCTAGGCTTGAAAACTAGTGCTTAACTTATCATACCCTTAGTATTTGAAAAGCCCCTAAATGCACTTTTTTGCGGTTTTTTACTGGTTTTTTTCAGTTTCGACAGAAAAACTCTCAACTGGGTGCTTTAAAGCCAGTTTTAAAACGTCATCAATCCATGTAACTGGGTGAATTTCAAGGCCCTCTAATACATTGTCTGGGATCTCTTTTAAGTCACGTTCGTTAATTTTTGGAATAATAACGGTTTTAATACCACCACGATGAGCCGCTAGTAACTTTTCTTTTAAGCCACCAATCGGTAACACTTCACCACGTAAAGTGATTTCACCTGTCATAGCAACATCAGAACGTACCGGGTTACCTGTTAAGCTCGAGACTAAACCAGTTACCATTGCAATACCCGCACTTGGGCCATCTTTTGGTGTTGCTCCTTCTGGTACGTGAACATGGATATCACGTTTTTCATGGAAGTCGCTATTAATACGTAATTTTTCAGCACGATTACGAACAACCGTCATGGCCGCTTGAATCGACTCTTGCATTACATCACCAAGTGAACCGGTGAAAGTAAGTTTACCTTTACCTGGAACAGCAGCTGATTCGATAGTCAGTAAATCACCACCTACTTCAGTCCACGCTAATCCGGTTACTTGACCAATGCGGTCACCATCTTCAGCTTTACCATAGTCAAAGCGTTGTACACCTAAAAACTCTTCTAGATTATCTTCATCGATAGTCACTTTTTTAGTGTCTTTATCTAACAAGATATTCTTAACAGCTTTACGGCAAAGTTTAGATACTTCACGCTCTAGGTTACGCACACCAGCTTCGCGAGTGTAGTAGCGAATAATGCCAATAATTGCACTATCAGCTATTTCAACTTCACCCTCTTTTAGGCCATTACGCTTCACTTGCTTTGGAATTAAATGCTGCTTAGCAATATTCAGCTTCTCGTCTTCGGTGTAACCCGATAGACGAATAACCTCCATACGGTCTAGTAATGGGCCTGGAATGTTGAAGCTATTTGATGTTGCAACGAACATTACGTCTGATAAATCGTAATCAACTTCTAGGTAATGATCAGCAAAATGACTATTTTGCTCAGGATCAAGCACCTCAAGTAATGCTGATGCTGGGTCACCACGCATATCAGAAGACATCTTATCGATTTCATCTAATAAGAATAATGGGTTTTTCACGCCGACTTTGGTCATATTCTGGATTAACTTACCAGGCATAGAACCAATGTAAGTACGACGATGACCACGAATTTCAGCTTCATCACGAACGCCACCAAGGGCCATACGAACATATTTACGACCAGTAGAACGTGCAATTGACTGACCTAATGAGGTTTTACCCACACCAGGAGGGCCGACTAAACATAAAATTGGGCCTTTGAGTTTATTAGTACGTTGTTGTACCGCAAGATACTCAATAATGCGTTCTTTTACTTTATCTAGACCATGATGATCGCTGTCTAAAATCTTTTGTGCGCCAGCTAAGTCTTTTTTCACCTTAGAGCGTTTTTTCCAAGGCACATTGATAAGCGTATCAATGTACGAGCGCACTACGGTTGCTTCAGCCGACATAGGCGACATCATTTTTAATTTCGATAACTCTGCGTTCGCTTTTTCTTGCGCTTCTTTAGGCATACCTGACTCTTCGATGCGCTTTTTAATTGCTTCGAATTCATCGGGTACATCATCAAGTTCGCCAAGCTCTTTTTGAATCGCTTTCATTTGCTCGTTGAGGTAATACTCTCGCTGCGATTTTTCCATCTGCTTTTTAACGCGAGTACGGATTTTCTTCTCAACTTGCAGTAAGTCAATTTCACCTTCCATCAGCGCCATTAGGTATTCAAGACGCTCAGTGACATCAGCTATCTCAAGTACTTTTTGCTTTTCAGGCACTTTCAGTGGCATATGAGCTGCCATAGTATCTGCAAGACGTGCGGCTTCATCAATACCTGATACAGAAGTGAGTACTTCTGGTGGAATCTTCTTATTAAGCTTTACATAGCCTTCAAATTGGCTAATTGCGCTGCGTATGAAGACATCCTGCTCTTGTTCATCAATATGGTTTGACTCAATAAACTGCGCTTCAGCTACAAAGAAATCATCATTGTCTAGAAATGTTTCTACTTTCGCGCGTTGAGTGCCTTCAACCAACACTTTAACGGTGCCATCAGGTAGTTTTAATAACTGAAGTACTGTGGCAATGGTGCCAACACGGTAGATATCGTCTTGCTGCGGATCATCAACAGAGGCGTCTTTTTGCGCCACTAGGAAAATTTGTTTGTCCTTGTCCATCGCCGCTTCTAGGCATTTTATTGATTTTTCACGACCAACAAATAGCGGGATCACCATGTGCGGGTATACCACAACATCGCGCAGTGCCAACACGGGGATTTCGACTCGATCGGTTCTCTCAAGCGTCATTATATTCTCTTCGCACTTCATTTATTTTAAAGATTACTCAAGTATATGGGGATATGTAAGGGAAAGTTCAACATATTTGTAAAAAAAGGAGCCTTTGGCTCCTTTTTTATACTTAACTGATTAAATATTAATCTATTAAAGCTTTATTCTGATGCAGCTTTGTCTTGATTACCACTTTGGTAAATTAAGATTGGGTCTGATTCACCTTTAATAACGGTTTCATCAATAACCACTTTGCTTACATCATCCATTGAAGGCAACTCATACATAGTATCAAGTAACACACCCTCAACAATTGAACGCAAGCCACGTGCACCTGTTTTACGCTCCATTGCTTTGTGAGCAATCGCACTGAGCGCATCTTCACGGAACTCAAGCTCAACATCTTCCATTGCAAATAATGCAGAGAATTGCTTAGTTAGAGCATTCTTTGGTTCGCTAAGAATTTGAATAAGTGCCGCTTCATCTAGTTCTGTCAGTGTAGCGACAACAGGAAGACGACCAATAAATTCCGGTATTAAGCCGTATTTAACAAGATCTTCTGGCTCTACATCTTTAAACGTTTCGCTTAAACTACGGCTACTTGCCGATTGCTTAACTTGAGCGCCAAAACCAATACCTGTATTTTTGTGGCTACGCTGTTCGATCACTTTATCAAGGCCAGCAAATGCACCGCCACAAATAAATAGAATCTTCGATGTATCAACTTGCAAGAATTCTTGCTGCGGATGCTTACGTCCACCTTGTGGTGGTACAGAAGCAACCGTACCTTCAATCAGTTTAAGTAACGCTTGTTGCACACCTTCGCCCGATACGTCACGAGTGATCGATGGGTTATCAGACTTACGAGAAATCTTGTCAATTTCATCAATGTAAACAATACCACGCTGCGCTTTCTCAACGTCGTAGTCACATTTTTGCAGTAGCTTTTGAATGATGTTTTCAACATCTTCACCAACATAACCTGCTTCTGTTAGCGTAGTCGCATCAGCCATAGTGAAAGGTACATCGAGCAAACGAGCCATGGTTTCAGCAAGTAATGTTTTACCACTACCAGTAGGACCAATTAATAGGATGTTACTCTTACCTAGCTCAATTTCTGCATTAATACTTTGATTGCGAAGGCGTTTGTAGTGATTGTATACCGCTACCGACAGCACTTTTTTTGCATGATCTTGGCCAATAACATAATCATCTAAGTGATTACGAATTTCTTTTGGAACAGGCAATTTATCAGACGCATTATGCTTTGGCGCAATGTCTTTGATTTCTTCCCTGATGATATCATTACACAGCTCAACACATTCATCACAAATGTATACTGAAGGGCCGGCAATAAGTTTACGAACTTCATGCTGGCTTTTGCCACAAAAAGAGCAGTATAACAATTTATTACTTTTGTCGCCGTCTGTAGGAGTGTCAGACATTCAGCTACCTCATTTATTACGTTGGCAGCAGCACTTGGCTACTGCTAATTCACTATGTTTAACTATATCAAAGAATATCAGTTTTCGCATAGTAAAGGGTGATAGCTAACAATACGTTATTATTAGCTATTCAGATTACTTCGTTTCGCGGCTAGAGAATACAGAGTCAACTAGGCCGTATTCAACCGCTTCGCTTGCGGTCATAAAGTTATCACGGTCAGTATCGCGTGATACGACCTCTAATGGTTGACCTGTGTGCTCTGCCATCAAACGGTTTAACTTATCTTTAATCGATAAGATTTCGCGCGCATGAATTTCGAAGTCAGATGCTTGACCTTGGAAACCACCTAATGGTTGGTGGATCATCACGCGTGAGTTAGGTAAACAAAAACGCTTACCTTTAGCGCCACCTGATAACAAAAAAGCACCCATACTAGCTGCTTGACCCACACAAATAGTGCTTACATCAGGTTTAATGAAATTCATTGTATCGTAGATTGCCATACCAGCAGTTACAGAGCCACCTGGCGAATTGATATATAGATAAATATCTTTTTCTGGGTTTTCTGATTCTAAAAACAGCATTTGTGCAAGAATCAGGTTTGCCATGTTATCTTCAACTTGGCCTGTTAAGAAAATAATGCGCTCTTTTAAAAGACGTGAGTAAATATCATATGAGCGCTCCCCTTTTGCTGTTTGCTCAACAACCATAGGGACTAATGCGTTTAGAGGGTCTATCATACCGCTATTCATTCTTATTTAATTCCTTATCCGCTGCGACTCATCCTTACTATAAGGAAAGCACATTAATACTAATGTTAATTAAAGTAACTGTTCAATCTTTTTAACTATATGTGAACGGTTCGGCACTATTTCAATCTTTACTGAAAAATGTTCTGAAATAACATCTAGTATTGTCGGTTTTTGTGAAACTTGCTACCACAAACTAAAATGGCCCGGGTACGCTGTAAATATACAGAGTAACACGAGCCATTTAATCGCTAGCGAGAGCTTAAGTCAATGACTTATTAAGCACCTTGCTGTGGATTCATGATGTCGTCGAATGCTTTTTCAACTTCAGTCACGTTTGCTTTAGCTAGGATAGCTTCAACTGCTTGCTCTTCCATCGCTACGTTACGCATTTGTTGCATAAGTTGATCATTTGACTTGTAGTATTCTACAACTTCAGTTGGATCTTCGTATGCAGAAGCTACAGTTGCGATTAACTCTTCAACTTTAGCGTCGTCAACTTTAAGCTCGTTCGCCTTGATAACTTCACCTAGTAATAGGCCAGTCTTAACACGAGTTACAGCTTGCTCGTGGAATAATTCAGCTGGAAGCTCAGGCATGTTTTTAGCATCGCCACCAAAACGTTGTGCAGCTTGCTGACGTAGTGCATCAATTTCTTGATCAACTAGCGCTTTAGGCACTTCGATTTCGTTGTTAGCTAAAAGACCTTTGATAGCTTGGTCTTTAACGTTAGCTTTAACCGCTTGGTCAAGCTCACGTGTCATGTTCTTTTTAACTTCTTCTTTAAGAGCGTCAACACCGCCTTCAGCTACACCGAATTTAGTTGCGAACTCATCGTTAAGCTCAGGAAGCTCTTGAGTTTCAACTTTCTTAACAGTGATTGCGAAAGAAGCAGCTTTACCTTTAAGGTTTTCAGCATGGTACTCTTCAGGGAAAGTTACTTCAGCAACAACTTCTTCGCCCGCTTTTTTACCAACGATGTTGTCTTCAAAACCTGGGATCATACGACCTTGACCAAGTTCTAGTGGGAAGTCTTCAGCTTTACCGCCTTCGAACTCTTCACCGTCGATAGAACCAACGAAGTCGATAGTTACGCGATCGTTCTCGCCTGCAGCTGCATCAACTTCAGCCCAAGAAGCGTGTTGCTTACGTAAAGTTTCTAGCATGTTAGCTAGGTCTTCGTCAGTTACAGATACTGCTGGTTTTTCAACAGCAATTTTATCTAAACCTTGGATTTCAACTTCTGGGTAAACTTCAAACGTTGCATCGAATTCTAAATCTTTACCAGCTTCTAATGCTTTAGGTGCGAAAGTTGGAGCACCCGCTGGGTTAATTTTTTCTGAAACGATTGCTTCGATGTAGTTGCGTTGCATTAATTCGCCAGCAACTTCTTGACGCACTGCTGCACCGTAACGCTTGTTGATGATAGACGCAGGTACTTTACCTGGGCGGAAACCATCGATACGCTGGGTTTTAGACAGTTGTTGTAAGCGTTTTTTAACTTCAGTCTCAACGTTCTCTGCAGGAACGGTGATGGTCAGACGGCGCTCAAGGCCTTGAGTCGTCTCAACAGAAACTTGCATGATTTACCTCAATCTTCAATTTTGGCGACTGTTCGCCTTCCTTACAAACAAGGTGATCTCCATGAGTGATAGCAAGTTTTAATGCTGAAAAATTCAACTTAAAACGGCGCATTGTAACCATGAGATACCATTGCTGCTTTGCCTCTATGGGCACTATGTTAAACAATAGACGCGGCATTATAACCTAATATTTATGATAGTCGAGTCTAGGGGGCAATTATTTGGCGTATATAGCAGCATTCAGCGTTTAAGTGCTGAAAAAACGAACGCAGTAAAATAACAAAGTTAAATTAGGCTGATTTAAAGGAGGTATTTAGATATTAAGAAGTGGTCGGCAATGCAGGATTTGAACCTGAGACTGAATTGGATATACCCAAACCAATCGTTCTTTGACCATAAATCTTTAAAAGTGGTCGGCGATGCAGGATTTGAACCTGCGACTGAATTGGACATACCCAAACCAATCGTTCTTTGACCAAAAATCTTTAAAAGTGGTCGGCGATGCAGGATTTGAACCTGCGACCCCTTGGACCCAAACCAAGTGCGCTACCAAACTGCGCTAATCGCCGATACTGAGAGAAGCTTTGAAAATTAAGACCACTTTAGAAAAGTGGTCGGCGATGCAGGATTTGAACCTGCGACCCCTTGGACCCAAACCAAGTGCGCTACCAAACTGCGCTAATCGCCGATATCTTAAGTAAATTGGGGTGACTGATGGGGCTCGAACCCACGACAACCGGAATCACAATCCGGGGCTCTACCAACTGAGCTACAATCACCACGGCATTTACATATTTTCAAATGGCGCACCCGGAAGGATTCGAACCTTCGACCAACGCCTTAGAAGGGCGTTGCTCTATCCAGCTGAGCTACGGGCGCATCGAAAACTTCAAAAGTTTGCCTGTAAGCACCGCTTCTTAAAGAAGAAGTGGTCGGCGATGCAGGATTTGAACCTGCGACCCCTTGGACCCAAACCAAGTGCGCTACCAAACTGCGCTAATCGCCGATGCTTACTGTTGTTTGCGAGTGACCTCGTTAACAACGGGGTGCATAATAGTGATTTGGCCGTGTTAGGTCAAACTTTTTTTTAAGAAAATAATTCAATCGGTCACTTTTAGTTCATAATGGTTAAATATTGCAAATATAAGCTAAAATTTGAACTCTTTTTTATAAAGTATCGCTTTATATACAATTGCATCTTGGCGCTATGATGCTTTTCTGCGAAAATACACAACATTAATAAATATGATCAAACAAACATGATTTGTGTATCCACGCCCCCTTTATTGGATGATCATATTTTGATGTATCAGTATCAAGTTAACTAACCCCAATGAAAGGTCACCCATGACGGCAAACATCATCGATGGTAAAGCAATAGCTAAACAAGTACGCAGTAATGTAGCTGAACGTGTTGCAGAGCGTGTAGCAAACGGTTTACGTGCACCAGGACTAGCAGTAGTGTTAGTTGGTCAAGACCCAGCAAGCCAAGTCTATGTAGGCTCTAAGCGTAAAGCATGTGAAGAAGTCGGCTTTGTATCTAAGTCTTACGATTTACCTGGCGACACCACAGAACACGACTTACTTGCTTTAATTGACCAACTTAATGAAGACAAAGAAGTAGACGGTATCTTAGTGCAACTGCCTTTACCACAAGGCCTTGATGCTGAAAAAATTCTTGAGCGTATTACTCCTCATAAAGATGTTGATGGTTTCCACCCTTACAATATTGGTCGTTTAGCACAGCGTATGCCGGCACTTCGTCCTTGTACGCCAAAGGGGATCATCACCCTACTCGACTCTACAGGTGTTCGCTATAAAGGGATGCATGCAGTCGTTGTTGGTGCTTCTAACATTGTTGGTCGTCCTATGTCGCTTGAGCTTTTACTTGCTGGCTGTACAACAACGGTATGTCACAAGTTTACACAAGATTTAGAAACACATGTTCGCCGCGCTGATTTATTAGTGGTTGCGGTTGGTAAACCTGAATTTATTCCGGGTGACTGGGTGAAAGAAGGCGCTATTGTGATTGATGTGGGTATTAACCGTCTTGAATCAGGTAAACTTGTTGGTGATGTTCAATATGATGTTGCTGAACAAAAAGCGCATTTCATTACACCTGTACCAGGTGGTGTTGGCCCGATGACTGTTGCAAGCTTAATTGAAAATACGCTTGAAGCATGTGAAAAATATCACAGCTAAGAAGAGCTAAATTATTGCAAAAGGCTGCCAATGGGCAGCCTTTTTTGGTTTATACCAATCCGCTTAATTAAGTAGTCTATTTTGAGGCAATAAAACCTCGTTGATAACAAGGCAAAAATTTCGTTATTTAGTTGTTCTAAATGAGAAATTTTTAACGCAGTTAGCGACAGGTTTTATCCCTCAAAATGATTAAGTATTATTGCGGGTTGGTATTAAGAGCGCTGTAGTTTTAACTGCTTAAGCTTTAGCATCTGAGGTAGCACTGAAAATACAATCATCATAAACATCAATAGGTATTGCCAGTCTTGGTATTGTTCGTTTATGAGCAAAACAGCGCATACTATTCCCGCGATTGGGTTGGCAATGGTGCCAAATGAAAACTCAGCCACACTCATGCGCCCTAATAACCAAACATACAGAGTATAGGCAATGGCAGTATTGGGCACGATTAACCAAAATAGCACAGAGTATTGCAGCGCTGAAATAGGCTCAAATACCACTTGGTATTGCTCTGGGTTTAGCAAACTTCCATCGATAAAAGCAGCTAGCAATAATATGCTGCCACCAATGATTAATTGCCAAGTAAGCACAACCCACCAATGTATATGCACCGACAAACTTTGTACTAAGGTGCTACCAATCACAATAGTAAGTAAGGCACCCAATAAAGCCGCCACTCCCAATACATTTAATGTGACGTAAGCTGGATCAAACAATAACCACGCCAGTACAACCAAGGCTATGGCGCAAAATGCTTGAACTCTTGCTGGACGCTGTCCTTTTACAATCCATGCATACAGCAAAGCGACAACCGGCACTGACACCATCCCCACCCCAGCAATAGCTGCAGGAAGATTCACCGCCATGATAAAAATAAACGCAAAAAACAGCGCTATATTCACAGCACCTAAAGTCAATAAACTTGGCCACTGCGATCGAGTTGGTAAACTAGGCTTAAGTAATAAAAGTAATAATCCTGCAGGCAATGCGCGCAATGCACCTAATAATAATGGCGGCCAATCTGGAGTGGCATATTTAGTCACAGCATAGGTAGTGCCCCATAAAAAAGCAGGGATCATGGCAAGTAAGATATTCAATGTAAGTCCTTGTTAGTGAAAAGTAGCGTAAAAATAAAACCTCAAGTAAGGTTTAGGTCAATAGCTATACCCAGTTAAAAACAAAAAAGGTTGCCTCTTGGCAACCTTTTCAATTTGTAATACCTCGGTGGATACTTAAGCTTTACGCCATGTTGTTTTACCCGCAGAATCTTCGAGTACAACACCGAGTGCATTAAGTGCATCACGGGCTTCATCAGCAGCTGCCCAATCTTTGCTGGCACGAGCTTCGTTACGTTTTGCAATCAAGGCTTCGATGTGTGCGACTTCGTCATCTGCTTGGCCACCTTGTAAAAAGGCTTCTGGGTCTTGTTGTGCAACGCCTAATACCTCTGCAACACTGCGAAGTACATAAGCCAACTTACCAGCTTGTTCTGCATCGCTGTCTTTAACACGATTTAGTTCTTTCGCAAGCTCAAATAACACAGGTAGTGCTTCTGGCGTATTAAAGTCATCATCCATTGCTTTTCTGAATTTAGCCACGTATTCATTGCTGGCTAAATCGCATTCGATTGGTGTTACCCCGCGCAGTGCAGTGTAAATACGCTCAAGTGACGAACGCGCTTGCTCTAAATTTTCTTGCGAATAGTTAAGCTGGCTACGGTAATGACCTGAAATTAAGAAGTAACGAACTGACTCAGCATCGTACTCTTTCAATACGTCACGCACGGTAAAGAAGTTGTTTAATGACTTAGACATCTTCTCTTTATTAACCTGTACCATACCCGTGTGGATCCACGTATTAACGTACTTGCCGTTATTTGCACAGCATGACTGAGCAATTTCGTTTTCATGGTGTGGGAATTGTAAATCTGAACCACCACCGTGAATATCAAAATGCTCACCTAAATGCTTAGAGCTCATTGCCGAACATTCGATGTGCCATCCTGGACGACCCTCACCCCATGGTGATGACCACGAAGGCTCACCTGGCTTGGCTTTTTTCCATAGCACGAAATCAAGTGGATCTTGCTTATCTTGAGCAACTTCAACGCGTGAACCTGCTTGTAGCATGGTTAAGTCTTGTTGTGATAAAGCACCGTATTGCTCAAATGTAGAGACATCAAACAATACATCACCATCAGCTGCAATGTAGGCATGGCCTTTCGCAATTAAACGTTCAACCATAGCGATGATTTCATCCATATGGTTTGTTACGGTTGGCTCAACATCAGGACGCAACATATTTAAGCTGTCGAAGTCTTCATGCATTGCTTTAGTCATGCGAGTCGTTAAATCATTGATAGACTCGCCGTTTTCGTTAGCACGTTTGATAATTTTGTCGTCAACATCGGTGATGTTACGTACATATTTTAAATCGTAGCCGATGTGACGAAGGTAACGAACAATTACGTCAAACCCTACAAATGTACGTGCATGACCGATATGGCAGTAATCATAAATGGTGATACCACACACATACATGTCGATTTTGCCATCAACAAGGGGTTTAAACTGCTCTTTTTGTCGCGTAAGTGTGTTGTAAATTTGTACCATTTATAAAATGTCCTTAACGGTGTTTCGAGATTCTCTATGTTAACACTTGCAAAGCCGCTGCTCTAGCGCTTTATCAATTGAATAAGCACTTTGTTAATCGTTTTAAACAAGCTCTTTGTTAATCAAAGACAACTACTATAAAATAGCCCCATTATTAAACCAGATATAGGAAACCTCATGGTTGTACTACACACAAACTTTGGTGACATCACCATCAAAATGCACGAAAACGATGCACCAAACACAGTTAAAAACTTCTTAGAGTATGCAAACTCTGGCTTTTACAACGGCACTATCTTTCACCGTGTAATTGATGGTTTTATGGTACAAGGCGGTGGCTTTGAGCCAGGTATGGTTCAAAAAGAAGTAAACAACCCTATCGAAAACGAAGCAAACAATGGTCTTGCGAATAAAGTAGGCACATTAGCAATGGCGCGCACGCCGGATCCACATTCAGCAACTGCGCAGTTCTTCATTAACGTTAACGACAATGACTTCTTAAACTTCAGCAGTGAAACTTCACAAGGCTGGGGCTACTGCGTGTTTGCAGAAGTTGTTGAAGGTATGGACGTGGTAAACAAAATCAAAGGTGTTGCAACTGGCAGCGCAGGTTTCCACCAAGACGTACCACTTGAAGATGTAATTATCGAAAAAGTAACGGTTAGCTAATTTAATCGTTTAGTACTTTTTTAAGCGGGCCTTTGCCCGCTTTTTTGCGAGTAACCATGAAACAAAGTTATTTTATTGCCGATCTCCACTTAACAGAAAACCGCCCAGACATCACTGCGGCATTTTTTGATTTTCTTGATAGCAAGATTATTAATGATGACGTTGATGCCCTGTATATTTTAGGTGACTTTTTTGAAGTATGGGTAGGTGATGACTATCAAACTGACCTTTCAGTGAGCGTTGCCACACGTTTAAGCCAGGTAAGTGAAAGTGGTACTAAGGTGTTTTTTATTCATGGTAACCGCGATTTCATTATGCGTGAAGGCTATGCCAAAAGCGCGAGTATGACTTTATTACCCGAACAAGTTGTTATTGATTTATACGGCACCCCAACGGTTATCCTGCATGGTGATGAAATGTGCACCCAAGATGTTGAATATCAAAAGTTTCGCAAAAAAAGCCGTGGTTGGTGGTGGCCAAAATTAATGCTTGCTATGCCGCTTTGGTATCGCAAGAAGATTGCTCGCAACGCCCGCGAAAAATCAAAACAAAGCCAAGCTGGTAAAGCATTAGAAATCTTAGATGTTACAGAAGATGCGGTATTAGCCATGTTTAAAAAACATCAGGTTAAGAATATGATCCATGGTCATACCCACCGCCCTAATGTTCACTACTATAATGTTAATGGCGAGACCCATACTCGCACCGTGCTGGGTGATTGGTATGAACAAGGGTCATACCTAAGAGTAACTCCAGATAAACAAGAGCTAATTTACACTCCGCTTTAAATCATCAGTTTATTAGCTATGCTTTAGTTGTGTATCAAATAAAAACGGGCATGTTAGGTGAACCGATTTATATACTTGTGTAGCTGTTTAGTGCTTAGCTTTTCGATTAATAGCCAAACCTGGCAGTTGGTCACTGAGCCTTTTCCTCCCTATTTTATTGGTGAGCAGAGTAAGCCTGGTTGGTTACATGAAGTTATTGTTGCCGCATTAAAAACTCAAGGGCAAAAAGCCAGCATAGAATATACACATTGGGCTCGCGCACTGAAACTTGCTAAACGAAATAAGCGTGTTGCGGTACTCGGTGCATTTCATAATCATGCCAGAGCAGCTGATTATTATTATTCACACCCTTTAGCCGTTGCCAATACGGTATTATTTAAACGTGCCGATACTGACATTCTCTATACGGGATCTTTATATTCGCTTGCTCCTTATACAATTAGTAAAAGGGAAGATTATGTAGTGAGTGATAGCTTTGAAAGCCATCCTCAGCTAACGATTGTTACCGCAGATAGCCTTGCTGACAGCTTACTGCTTTTACTTAATGGACGAGTTGATCTTGTTGCTGGCAGCAAAGAAGTCGGCCAATATTGGTTAGCTAATAATGAGCGTTTGCGCGCATTCAAAGAAAAGCAAGTTAGTGTGCTTAAGCCTTATTTAGCCAGCCAGTATTTACATGTAATAAGCGCTAAAAGCCATCCTCAAGCACTCCACTTTCAAAATAGCCTACGAATTGGCGTAGAAGAATTACTTGCCAGTGGTGGACTTGAGAAAATTTTACGTCACTATGAATTCAGTGATATCGAGATCAACAAAATTAAACGCTTGCTTAGTAAAATTTGACTATTTAACCACTGTCTCTTGGGCTTTCAAGGGAATAGTTATTTTAAATTGTGTGGCAATATTAGCGGGTAAATCGTGACGACTAATTAAGCTTATTCGCCCCCCTAATATCTCTGTTACCCATTGATAAACTAAGTACAGCCCAAGACCTGTATGGCCATGTTTTCTTGAAGTTGTTACAAAGGGCTCAAATAGATTGCTGCGTAATGAATCATCAATACCAACACCATTATCAGATAAAGTGATACACAAGCTATTATATTTTTCTTCGAACACCCGTACAACTATCAATTTATTGTCTTGCTCTGTGAATGCATGTGAAATGGCATTAACAATTAAGCTCTCAATAATTTGGGAAATGACACCTGGCCGCGTAACGATCTCTCTGTTAATTTCTATATCAGTTTGCACTGTCACATTGAAGGTCTTTAATCGTGACTTTAATCCGAGTAATAAGTCTTCAATGACTTTATTTATATCACATTTTATATGGTTATCATTTGTTCTGTCGTGCGCCATTTCTTTAAAGCTTTTAACATGACAAATAGCTTTATCTAAATTTACTTTAGACAATTTTAAGTTAACATCGATCCCCTCGATACTCGTTTCTAAAAACTCTTTAGTTAGCCCCTGCTCAATTTGCTTTTGTAATTTTTGGTTTATCATTTCGGCATTAGACAGTGAAATCGCAGCCCCGCCCAGAGGAGTATTCATTTCGTGGGCAACACCCGCAACCATTAAACCAAGCGATGAAAGCCTTTTTGCCTCAATCAATTCTCCCTGTAATTCGTGTTGCTGTTTTATATACCGCTGTAATTTAGTGTTAGCCGTTAGTAATTCTTGCTGCTCAATTTCCAAGTTGATTGAGGTTTGAATAATCTTGCTCTGATAACGAAAACTACGCAGTTGATAATATATTGATAAAGCAACAAGAAGTAAGCCAAAAACTAAAGCGGTTACTAAAGACTGAATAAATACCGCATCAACAACCCCGTCACTAGCACTCACTAACATGAAAATATCATTTTCAACGGGTTGGCTATTAGCGTTACCCAAGTTCATTTTTAAGAAACTAGCCGACATGCTCTTTGAAATAACGAGCTGTTTTGAACTCGCCGCGCTAATCATTGTGTTCCACAGCGCTGGGTCATTTTTTTTTAAGCTTAAATCGGGCTGCGCTAACATAAAGCCCCATTCCATTGCTTTATTAGGATGAAGTAACCAATATCCTTCACCATTAATAAATTGTACCTGAGCCTTCGCAGAACCAAGTTCCTTGATATGATTTAATGTCGACGATAAATCAAAATTAACCACAATTAAGCCATCTAAAAGATAATCATCAGGCAAGGTTCGAAACGAAGCTCTTAAGGTTGGCTGAAAAGGAGTCACTACCTCACCAAACTCAACATTTAGATCAATAGGAGAGATGTAGATATTATTATTTTTTAGCTGCATTCCCTCAGTAAAATAATATCGGTTTCGTTTATTTTGTAACTGTTGCTCAGGTACAACCTCTGCAATTCCAGCTTTGAAATTAACTCGCAGTCGCTCCTGCCCTTGTGTATCTAACCAGCGGATCTGTGAAATTGTGCCTGCAGCCAAGCCAAAATCAGTAAAATGATTTAGTACGTTATTTAAATAACGAACTTGTTCTGCTGATACCGTTGACACGTCATTGCGCTTTAATGACTGATCTGCAACTAGTAACTTTACTACTTTTCTAACATCACCGAGCTCCCGGCTAAAAATACTATGTGTCGCATGCAAAGTGTTATCTTGCAAAAGACCTACATTAGTTTTTTTTATTTGATAAAAAAGTAAAAACACAAGTAAGCTAATTGCTACACATACCCCAAGCGCAATAGCTAATTTAATAATGGACTTTTTACGCAGCGCATTTAGTTGCGAAACCGCTTTTTCTACCATTACTTTTCAGACCAACTTTGCAGCCACTCAAGTGCATCTTCAAAAAACATTGGCTTTGCGTAGTAATATCCTTGCCCAAAGCTACAACCTAACTGTTTAAGCCATTGGTGCTCAGCTTCTGTTTCAATACCTTCAGCGGTTACTTGAAAAGCAAATTTTTCAGCCAGCATCATAATCATTTCAATAATATGCTGGTTTGATATTGATTCATTAATTTTGTCTACGAAACACCTATCTATTTTGATGACCTGTGCAGGAATTCTACTAATATGTTCAAGTGAGGAGTAGCCCGTACCAAAATCATCAATACTAATTTTCATGCCAAGCGCAGCAAATTGACACAAACGTGCATTTATTTTTTCATAATTAAAGATAGCTTGAGTCTCTGTCACTTCTAGCTCAAGTAGTTCTGGGGATATTTGATGCTCAGCTAAGCGCGCTTGAATTTCATCAAAATAACTTGCTGACAACAAATCATACGTAGATACATTAAACGCAATAGGTATGGTGAAACCTCGTTCTGTTAACTGATATATTATTTGTAAGATTTTATCAAAAATAAGCTTATCTAATTCACTTATTAGTCCAGCTGTTTCAGCAAGCTCAATAAACTCGTCAGGAGGGACAAAAGCACCACTATCTAGCTGCCAACGTGCTAGCGCCTCAAAGCCTACCACTTCATTTGTGCTTAAACTAACTTTAGGCTGTAATGCCACTTTAAGTTGTTTTTTACGAATCGCAGTGCGCAGCTCTTGCATTAATGAGTAACGGCGTGTGATTGCTTCAGTGCTTTTAGCAGAATAACAAAGTAGCTCAGCCATTTGCGACTTTTCTTCACTAAGTGTTGATTCTGCAAGATTGAAAATTTGCTCGGCTGAATGCTCAGGAAACGCATCTAGTTGCATAACCAAAATGCGCACATTTAAAAACTGCTTTACCCCGTCAATTTCGAAAGATTGCTGTTTTAGCGAGTCAATTAACTGCTCATCTTTGAATACCTCGCTAGCAACCAATACTCCCAAGCTGTCATTTTTAAATAACGCTATGCGAGGATAATAGGCTTGAAGTTGTTGCTGAATATTACTTTGCATTTTTTTATGGGTTTTCTTACAAAACTCATAACCAAAACGAAATGACTTTTCATCAAACTGCAAAATTTCAAAGATAACTAAATGAGTATTTGCCAGCTCCTCTGCATTCATCATATCAATTTCACGTAACAGCCAATTTCGATTAGGCATATTCAGCGTAACATCTGTATAGGCAAGCTCTGTTAACCGGTTCATTAATGCAATGTTTGCAAAGCCAGTGCTCACATTCTCACTAAATACCTGCAATAGATAGATATTATGTTCTTCTATTTGGTTATCAGATTTAACAATTGTGATGTAGTAATTCACATCAACATTCTGCGTGGTAAAATAAAAGACACTATAGTGCGTTGAAAATACGTGCTGGCGAGTTTCAACTGCTTTTTCGATATTATCTTGCACCTCAGAGCTTAAAAATTCTGATGAAAGACTTTTGCCTTCAAGTCCTTTATAGCAACCACTGCAAGAAATAACCTCAGCTAAAGCTAATTTGCTATTTCCAACACATATCACTCCCCCACCATTCGATAATTGTAAAATTTTGCCAATTTCGTCTAAAACAGCTTGAGAAAATGAGTGAATGTTATTTTTATTATTAATACTTCTTGCCGCATCAAGTACCAGCTGTAGCCCTTGTTTGGCATTCGAAATTTGCGAAATATAGTGATAAGTACGAAGATGACTGCTAACAATAGATTTTAGCTTTTCCGCAGTCATATCTGACTTGTTCCAGTACTCATCAATATCGAGTGTATCCATGACCTGCTGCTCAGGTGCAAAACTTGGTTGGCCTGTTAGTAGAACAATACGCATATCATTTCTACCCAGCACATTACGGATACTGTTGACCAATCTTAAACCAGAATCATCCTCTTCCATCACAACATCTATAAATACCAACGCGATATCTTTATGCTGGGATAGAATTGACGCAGCTTCTAACGCAGAACCTGCAGTCAAAACATGTAACTCATCTCCACTGTCAAGACTGATAGCTTTAAAACTATTTAACAGTGCTTGCTGATAGTCAGCATCATCTTCAACAGTTAAAATTTTCCAAGTTGTTACTTTTTTTTGGGGTTTTACGCTTGGCTCTATAAATTTAAAAGTTGATTGCGGATCTAGCATGGCTTCTCCATTTTTTAAGCACACGATGCAAACAATTATGATTTGGGAACATCAAATATAACTAAAAAATAGTACACTAAACCAAAAAGATAAAACCAATTAACCAAATTAAGTAGGAATAAACACTTATAAAACTACATGTTAGTGAGTATTTACACTTACAACATGCGACAGCAAGGAGTTGTAAAAAATATAGAAAAGTACACAGATCCCACCAAATTATTACAGAACTTGATGGGAAGCTGTTTATGCGGGCACACCACTGTGAAACTTAAAATCTTCATCAGGTGTTAAAATAAGATCGGCTTCTAGTTGAGCAAAGAACTCAACACGCTCTGTGATATCAAACTCACTGATTTCTTGGGCAAGGGTTAGATAATCTTGATAGTGGCGCGCTTCAGAGCGCAGGAGTGAGATATAAAAATCACCTAAACGCTTATCAACATGCGGGGCTAATTTAGCAAAACGCTCACAAGAGCGGGCTTCGATGTAAGCACCGATAATTAACTTATCTACCAAGGCATCTGGCTCGTAAGTTTTTACGTGGCGCAGCATCCCTTTGGCATAACGACATGGGGTAATACTTTTATATTCAATGCCGTACTCATCCATGATCTCCAACACTTGATAGAAGTGGTGCAGCTCCTCTTTAATAAGCATCACCATTTTATCAATGAGATCTTGCCCATAAGGAGAGTTTGATTTTGGGATCATCGACTTAGTCAGCTTGTTTTTATCTGCAAGCTCTCGCCAATCACCTTCACGCTTGTAAATAAGTGTCTCAAAAGGCTTCAACCATTCAAGTAAAGCGTCGCTACTTTCTTTATCAACGGCATATTTGCGAATTAAGAACATCGCGCTTTGCGCCGCTTTTAACTCACAAATAAGGTGATCGATTAAAACTATATCTAAGTTTTCTTTTTTGGTTGCCGCAGCAATCCACTCATCAGGCGTTTCGCACTTTAAAAAAGAATGAATTGGCGCTAACAAATCAGAATAAGGCACTGAATAACTTCTCATCAAAAATCTTGGTTTGATTTTACCACATAATTAAGCCTGCATTCCATGACCCATATCAGTGCAAAGTAATTTCCTATATGCACTAAAGAGTTACATTCAATCGACTGTTTCGATTATTTCAGCTTCTTGACAAGATTTAATTACTGAACCATAACTTAATCAAAGCTGTACAAAAATAAAACAGCTACTATTCCTTTTTTACAGGGGCAACAATTATGATTTTAAACCACTTATGGGGCTTATACGCCCATCCACTCGAAGAATGGCAAACGATTGATAATCGCCATGAGAGTTTGCGCTATAGCCTATCTCATATCCTATTAATTGCATGTATCCCTTCAATTATGGGCTACTATTCGTCGGTTCACTTAGGATGGAGTATTGGTTCTGGTGAAGCTGTATTTTTAACCCATGATAGTGCATTGATGATCGCAGTAGCGATGTATTTTGCACTCATAGTAGGCGTATTTGCGCTTGCTTATCTAGCTCATTGGATGGCAGTAACATTTGGTGCTAAACCCACTTTTACACAAACGCTAGAACTTGCCGCTTATACAGCAACGCCAGTGTTCATGTCGTCATTTGCAGCATTTTTGCCAGAGCTTTGGTTTGTAGTGTGTGTTGGCTTAGTTGCACTGGCCTATTCTGTTTACCTACTTTACACAGGCGTGCCTATTCTCATGCATATTCCTGAGGAACGAGGTTTTATTTATGCAAGCTCGGTCGTTACTTGCGGGCTTATTCTGTTAGTAATTATTTTAGCTGCAACAGCTATACTCTGGACAAACGGTATTGTTCACCCCATGTTTACTTGATTTCATTATTATTTCCTTTCTTTCCAAAACAAAAAAGGAGCTGTAAAGCTCCTTTTTTATCATCTTGAAAACAGTGACTAGTCAGCGCTATTTTCTTCTTGATTATGAAGTTCTAAACCCGCAGACATAGCATTTTCACGCGTTGATTTTGCTGAATCGTTACGTAAACGGTCAATGTGGTTTAGGTACTCTTGATCAATATCGCCAGTGATGTACTGGCCATCAAATACAGACGTTTCGAAACGAGTGATTTCAGGGTTCTCTTGGCTAACCGCCGCAATCAAGTCATCTAGCGATTGATAGATAAGACCATCCGCACCAATGCTAGCATTGATATCTTCAACTTCACGACCATGAGCAATTAACTCTGCAGCCGATGGCATGTCGATACCATACACGTTCGGGAAACGAATCTCAGGCGCAGCTGAAGCGAAGTAAACGTTCTTTGCACCTGACTCACGAGCCATCTCGACGATTTGTGCTGACGTTGTACCACGAACAATTGAGTCATCAACAAGTAATACGTTTTTACCTTTGAACTCACGGTCAATAGCATTCAGTTTTTGACGAACTGATTTCTTACGCATCTCTTGACCAGGCATAATGAAAGTACGGCCAATGTAACGGTTTTTAACAAAACCTTGGCGGTATGGCAAGTTAAGAGCTGAGGCAATCTCAAGTGCTACATCACATGATGTTTCAGGAATTGGAATAACAACGTCGATGTCTTTGTCGGCCCATTCGCGAGCGATTTTTTCACCTAACTTAGTACCCATGTTTACACGCGTTGCATAAACAGACATACGGTCAATTGTTGAATCTGGGCGCGCAAAGTAAACAAACTCGAAGATACATGGTGAGTAAGTAGCTTTTTCTGCACACGCTTGCGAGAAAAACTGACCGTCTTCAGTAACGTAAATTGCTTCACCTGGCGCAACATCACGCACAAACTCAAAACCATCAGTTTTTAATGCAACGCTTTCAGATGCAAACATATATTCAGTGCCATTTGCAGTTTCACGCTTACCAAAAACTAATGGACGAATACCGTTAGGGTCACGAAAAGCAACAATACCGTGGCCAATGATCATTGCAATCGTTGCATAACCACCTGTCACTTTGTTATTAACTTCGGTTACCGCGGTGAAAATATCTTCTGCATCTAACTTAAGCTTATTTGACTTACTTAACTCATGCGCCACGATATTAAGTAAGATTTCAGAGTCTGATGTTGTATTAACATGACGGCGAGCTTCTGAAAATAATTGCTGCTTTAATGCTTCTGCATTTGTTAAGTTACCATTGTGCGCAAGCGCAATACCAAATGGCGAGTTAACATAGAAAGGTTGCGCCTCAGACGAGCTAGATGAACCAGCTGTCGGATAGCGTACATGGCCAATACCAATAGTGCCTTGCAGACGTTTCATATGACGGGTATGAAACACATCTTTCACTAGGCCATTGGCTTTGCGTAAGCTAAACGTGTTGTTTTCAATGGTAATGATGCCCGCTGCATCTTGACCACGGTGTTGCAAAACAGTTAAGCCGTCATATAACGCCTGATTAACAGGAGAAGTGCCGACTATGCCAACGATACCACACATTAAATTTATCCTCGCCGATTAACGGTTTACCGAATTTAAAAAGCTTGAGTTGTTTTCAAGGTACGAAAAGAACCACTCAACAACAAAGCCAAATTCTGGAATCAAAATAGAGTTGCCCCACCAATGCGTATTTGGTGCACCGGTAAAAGCATCAAGAAAGAAAAGTAACGCGCTCACGACCAACACGCCACGAAGAGCACCAAACACAATGCCAAAAACACGGTCTGTGCCAGATAAACCAGTACGCTGTACAAGTTCACCTAAAATATAGTTTAGTAAACCACCCAACAGGAGTGTCGCAAAAAATAATATGGCAATTGCGGCTGCATTTCTTAAAAGGGGTTCTGAAATACTTGTTAGGAAGGATGCTAAATATTGGTAAAACAAACTAGAGATGATAAATGCGCCAGCCCACACCGCTAAAGACATTGCTTCTTTTATAAAGCCACGTATTAAACCGATGATAGTGGATAGTGCAATAATGCCAAGTATGGCGTAATCAACCCAGATCATAAGAACCAACTAGTCGTTAATTTGGGGCGCATTCTATACCCAAACCACCTGTAGATGCAAGAATTCAGCATGAGATAAAACGTATTTAGGCAAGGCATTGATTGTAGGTAATGGTGTACCCATTAGCAAAATCAATAACGCAGAATAAATACGTTTTAGCCATGCCCTTCGGGCGCTTCACAGGGCTTCCACTACTGTGTTGTGGCAACTTGAAAGGTACCTACATTCCTGTATTGCCACGCCGTGTATTGAAAGCCCTGTGATAGCGCTGAATCATGGATCTACAGGTGGTTTGGGTATAAGAACCACCTGTAGATGCAAGAATTCAGCATGAGATAAAACGTATTTAGGCAAGGCATTGATTGTAGGTAATGGTGTACCCATTAGCAAAATCAATAACGCAGAATAAATGCGTTTTAGCCATGCCCTTCGGGCGCTTCAAAGTTAAATCACTTTGTAATTTCAAACTGAGTAACTTTACCATTTAACTTGGTTAACTGCTTTAACTCAGGAAGCTTACTCTCTAACTCTTTCTTGTTAAGTGAAGGACCTACAAAGACTTTTGTCAGTGTGCCGTTCGGGGTTTTTATCGGGCGCGTGAAAGTTTTGAAACCATTCGCTTTTAGTTTTTCTTGAAGCGATTTCACATTAGGTGCATGAGAAAAACTGCCCAATTGAATAACATACGCCATTTTGGTGAGGTTTTCTTCTGGCTTACGGGTTGGCTCAGGAGTATTAGCGACCGGCTTTGCAGGCTCTTGCACTGCAACTTTTGGCTCAGCTTTATTAATCACAGGCTCATCTGTTGATGCTTCAATCATTTTCGGGGCATCGCTAAATGATTGCTGTTCTGTTGCCGTTAACTCGGCATCATTAGCTTTAACATCTTCAACAGCAACTTCGGAGGGTTGCTCAGCTGATGCCACTTTATTGTCTATAGCTTGTTGTAAGTCAATCGTGGTGAACTCAGGGCGGTCAGGGATCGCTTTAAAGTTTTCTGCATGATGAACTTTCTCTCCGTCCAAAATATTTGGAATGAAGACAATAGCCGCTACAACCACAATGGTGGTTCCTACTAAGCGATTAATAAACCCTGCGTTCACCGATTTCCTCTCTATTCTTTAAAGTAATTGATAGCAGCAGCCACAGTTATAAATGACCCAAACACAATCAATAAGGTGCTTTTATCTAGCTTTGGTAACATTGCATCTAATGCAGCTTCAACACTCTTATAATGGGTGCTAGTCGCTGTTGATGGCGTTTCTGCTAATGCGCTGGCAAGGTTTTCGACGGTATCTCCACGAAAACAGTCTAAACTCGCCAACGACCATTCATCAACTACATCGGCCACAGCCGACATAGCAGCCACTTTATCTTTATCTGCAAGCATAGCGACTAATGCATGAATTTTAAACCCTTGATCTTTATACACGCTTAATTTACGTGCTAAATAACGAGCCGACTCTGGGTTATGAGCTACATCAGTAAAAATAAGTGGTTGCTCACTTAGCTGCTGAAAGCGACCTTCAACCGTTAAGTTTGCTAAACAGTCTCTTACTTGTTGTTCATTTGGTAATAAATCAAGCTTACTAAGTAGAGTCAATGCTGTGGCAGCATTTTGACAAGGGATCGCAGGTTTAGCTAAACGCCAGTCATTGGCTTTGTATTGCCAATTAAAGCCTTCACTGTCTTCTGTGAATTTAAAGTCGCGACCTGATAACACCATATCGGCGTTAATTTCATTACCGTAATCAGTTACTGTGTGTGGAATAGCTAAATCGCCAACGATTGCGGGCGTATTGGTACGGAATATACCTGCTTTATCGTAGCCAACTAACTCACGAGTATCACCAAGGTATTCTTTATGGTCTAGATCTATCGTAGTGATCACACAAGCATATGGGTTGACTATATTAGTAGCATCATAACGACCACCTAGACCCACTTCTAAGAGTGCATAATCAACCGCATGGCGTTTAAAAATAGCTAAAGCGCCCAGTGTTCCGTATTCAAAATAAGTCAGTGGTGTGTCACCACGACCTTTTTCGAGCATATCGAAAGCATCAACATGGTATTGATCATCAAGCTCTTGGCCATTAATACGCACGCGCTCGTTGTAACGAATAAGATGCGGAGAAGCATAAGTCCCCACACTAAAACCTTGTGCAAGCAGTAAGCTTTCTAAGCAACGAGCTGTCGTTCCTTTACCATTCGTACCTGCAATAAGAATTATTTTGCTTGATGTATCGAGTAAGCCGACTTGGTTTGCCACACGCTCTACGCGCTCAAGCCCCATTTCGATATTGGCTGGATGTACACTTTCTAAATAACAAAGCCAATCATCAAGGCTTGATGATTGGCTAGGAAGGATTTCTGTCATAGCGTTTAATCAGTTAAGCTGAAATTTACGCTACTCTATGCTCTTGTTCAGTAGAAGGCAAGTTCATAAATTTCGCTAAGATACGTGCAAGGGTGTCACGCATTTCACGGCGGTCAACAATCATGTCGATTGCACCATGCTCTAGCAAGAATTCACTGCGTTGAAAACCTTCTGGTAGCGTTTCACGTACTGTTTGCTCGATTACGCGAGGACCCGCAAAACCAATTAATGCTTTAGGCTCTGCAACGTTCACATCACCAAGCATTGCCAGCGATGCAGATACGCCACCCATTGTTGGATCAGTTAATACTGAAATAAACGGTAAACCTTTTTCGCTCATCTTTGCAAGCGCAGCACTTGTTTTAGCCATTTGCATTAATGACATAAGGGCTTCTTGCATACGTGCACCACCCGATGCAGAAAAACAGATAAGTGGCATATCATGCTCTAAGCATTGGTCAACAGCTTCAACAAAACGTGCACCTACTACTGACGCCATTGAACCACCCATAAATGAGAATTCAAATGCAACAGCAGCAACAGGAATGCCTTTTAAACGGCCTTTCATTGCAACAAGTGCGTCTTTTTCACCACTTGCTTTTTGTGCTTGGGTGATGCGGTCAGAGTATTTTTTAGAGTCTTTAAACTTTAATACGTCTTTTGGTTCGTGTTCAGCACCAATTTCGTGACGATCAGCATCATCTAAAAAGTTTTCTAAACGTTTACGGCCACTTAAACGCATGTGATGATCACACTTAGGACATACGTTGAGTGCTTTTTCTAATTCTGCTTTGTATAAAATTGAATCACAGTCTGTACACTTAGCCCAAACCCCTTCAGGGATTTCTTTACGACCTGATGATTTAGTCGTTTTAGGTAAGATTTTTTCTAACCAACTCATTTGCAACTCTCTTAAATGCTGTTCTGTGTCGCAGTCTGTTTAATCAAGTATGCTCGATGCACTACTTCTAGTAATTAAACAGACAGATTTTTTCAATTAAAACATGAATTACCCGTAGACGATATAAAAAACTGGTCTTAGTAGTGCAGCACTTTCAGTTAACTATCTGAATCAGGTAAAAACAGAGGTCCTAATGGTGTTTTAGGAATACCAAAGTGTTCAGGGTAATCCACATCCACTAAGTAAAGACCAGCAGCCTTTGCTGTGGCACTTGCCTTAGCGCGTTCTTTTAAATCAAGTAATTCTTTTAACCAGACTGGTTCATGTTTATGCAGACCAATATCCATCAAACAGCCAGTAATATTTCGTACCATATGATGTAAAAATGCATTCGCTTTAATATCAATTATCACATAGTCACCTTGGCGTTTTACCGACAAATGGTGAATCGTACGATTTGCTGTATTCGCTTGGCAATGCAGTGCCCTAAAAGAGGTAAAGTCATGCTCACCAATTAAATACTGACAGGCTTCTTGCATTTTAGTTTCATCGAGTGGGTGATGAAAATGCGTCACCCCTTCGCTCATGATTGCACCGCGATAGGTGTAATTATAAATAACGTAACGATAGCGACGAGCTGTGGCGCTAAAACGAGCATGAAAATCTTCACTGACAGGCTCGGCAAACCGAATAGAAATATCTTTCGGTAACAGGGTATTCATGCCCATTGTGAATGCAACCATTTCACGTTCTGCATGAGTGTCAAAGTGAACCACTTGCCCTGTGCCGTGAACACCAGCATCAGTGCGGCCAGCACATACGATTTCGACTGGGTGATTACAAATCCGCGACAACGCCGTTTCTACTTCTTGCTGTACGCTATTGACATGTGATTGACGTTGCCAACCACTGTAACGGGCGCCGTTGTACTCTACTCCAAGTGCTACTCGCATAATGACCTATTTACCTACTGTGCTAAATGACGGGGCATTTTATGCGATCTGCTCGCGCAATAAAAGCACCCTTGTACTTCACCCTGTTAGCACGATTAGTTTTTAATCGTCCTCGACGTTGTCTAAGCCCTTGGTACCTTCTTTAGCGCGAAGTTTGTGATGAATAGCTGACTTAATCAACATGTAACCACTGATAGGTGCGGTGATCAGTAAGAAAATTGAAATTAGGATCTCTTTAACGCTCACTCCATCATGGTGATAGCTAAAATACACCATTGCAGCGATAAGTAATGATGCCATTCCTAAAGTAGTGGCTTTAGTTGGCCCATGTAAACGCATAAAAAAGTCTGGCATTTTCACTAAGCCAATCGAACCAATCAAAATAAAGCAACCACCAATTAACAGTAAGATTGATACAATCCATTCACTCATTATTTGTTACCTTATTCAATAATATCGCCGCGCAGCAAATATTTACATACTGCAACGGTACTAACAAAACCAAGCATGGCAATTAATAAAGCGGCCTCAAAATAAAGCCCGGTATCCATACTCATGCCATAAAGAATTATCAGCGCAATGGTGTTAATAAACATCGTATCTAGCGCTAATATACGGTCAGGTACCGATGGACCCACTATTAAGCGCCATAAATTTAGTAATAACGAGATGGCGATCATCGCATAGACAATTAAAAATACGGTATCTAGCATCTAAAAATCTCCTTAAGCGGTGCTTCATAGCGCTGCTTAATAGTATTAATTAACGCCTGTTCATCTGCTAAATCGAGCACATGGATCAGTAAATAGCGCTGCTCAATTTCTTCGCCCTCTTCGAGTGACTCAGGAATAGGATAAACCTCTGCACTCACAGTGCCTGGGGTTAGTGACACAGTGCTTGCCAAAATAGTGATTGGCATTTCATGACTTAAATCAAGTGGTACTTTTATAAAGCCCGGACGCAACTTTTTAGTCGGCCCGAGTATTAAAAGAGCAACTTGTAAATTGGCAGTGACAATATCGTACAACACTAAAAGTAAGTACTTAAACGCCAATCCTGGTCTAACAATAAGGGGCTGTGGATCGCGAAATGGAAAAGTGATCCACGGAATTGTTATAGCAAAAAAAGTAGCTAACAGCAGATGCCCTGGCGACACGCTATTGTTGAGTAATAACCAAACAACAAAAAGTAATACACTACGAAATGGAGTCGGTAGCCAACGAAAACGAGCTTCTAAACGCATTATTGGCCTCCTTGTAATACATTCTGAATGCCTTGGTTTATATCAAACAATTGCTCAGAGGTTGCTAGCATATATTCAGATATTGGCCCTGCAAAAATAACCATTAACGGCGAGCATGCTAACAGCACAATGACCGCAGTCACTTGTAAAGGGTGTGCTTTTACGCCCTCAATTGCTTCACTATCTTTATATTTGTGATCCCAAAAAAGGCTTGTACCAGCACGCGATATCGCAACCAACAGTGCCAAACTAGATAAAATATAAATAGGCCAAAACAACATGGCTTTTTCGCTATCTAGAGTACTCTTTAAAATCCAAATTTTACCGACAAAACCTGACAATGGTGGCATCCCCACCACGGCAAGTGCCGCAATCACAAAACAAATACCTAACAAGAATGGCTGAGCAACTGCACGCCCCGCCACTAAGCGGTCAGCGACCTTACCGCGCTGCTGCGCAATTAAATCAGCCAATAAAAACAGGACAGCACAAATTACAGTTGAATGAACTAAGTAGTAGAGTAACGCAGCTGTAGCAGAGACATTTTGAATGGCCACCAACGCAACGAGAGTACCAACCGACACCACCACCAAGTTGGCAATCAACTTACGGAAATCTTGGCTAGCTAAAACACCAATAGCGCCCATCACAATTGTCGCCAGTGCTAAGCCCCACAACCAAGGCTGTGCCATATGAGCAAGCTCACCTGCATTCTCACCAAATATAACGGTGTATACACGCAGCATGGCATAGACACCTACCTTAGTCATAATCGCAAATAATGCAGCCACCAATGGCATTGCACTTGCGTAAGTATTCGGTAGCCATAAATGTAAAGGTAAGAGCGCGCCCTTTAGTGCAAACACGACAATCAGTAACAAGCCACCTATTTTCGCAAGGTATACATCATCACCTTTTAGTAAAGGGACTTTTTGTGCTAAATCAGCGATATTTAATGTTCCTAGGACACCATATAGAATACCTAACGCGATTAAGAATACACTTGAACCAATTAGGTTTAATATCACGTACTGCAGTGCTGCTCGTGTTTTGTGTTTGTCACCGGCATGCATCAATAGCGAATAAGAGGCAATCAGTAAGACCTCAAAAAATACAAATAGGTTAAACACATCACCAGTTAGAAAAGCACCATTCACACCCAGAATTAAAAAATGGACCAGCGGGTGAAAAAAGCTGCCTTTTTTGTCGTCACCTGCACAGCTATAAAGCACAATCACCGCGCCCAATAGGCTGGTTAGTAGCACCAGTAGTGCAGAGAGCCTATCGGCCACAAGCACAATACCAAAAGGTGCTGACCAATCACCGATAGCATAAACCAGTGATGCAGTAGTATTAACATGAAATAGCAAATAAGCACTTATTAGCAACGTAACTATCGATAAAATAACGGAAGCTACACGACGAATATGTAAGTTTTTACCGCACGGTGGCATTAATAAAATAACGCCCGCCAACATAGGGACTAAAATGGGTAAAGAAGCTAAATGCTGAATCATTTTTGCTCCTTAGATGATTTTAATAAATGACCGTCAACATGATCATTACCCAAATCAGCACGACCACGAATAGCTAAAATAACAACAAAGGCGGTCATCGCAAAACCGATAACTATAGCGGTAAGCACAAGTGCCTGCGGTAATGGATCCGCATACTCACTAGCACTGCCTAGTACTGCAGCTTTATTAATCGTTAAGCGACCTGACGAGAATAAAAATAGGTTAACCGCGTACGATAACATGGTTAAACCAAGCACAACCGGAAAGGTACGTGCTCTTAATATTAAGAAAATCCCGCATGCAACCAGCACGCCCACGCATGATGCGTACAATACTTCCATTAAATATTTACCTCTCGCTTGGGTGTATCGGCAGTCAATTTACCTAAACTTGCCAAAATCATCAGCGTTGCACCTACAACAGTTAAATACACACCTAAATCAAATACGATAGCACTGGCAAGTTCTGTTTTGCCGACTAACGGAATATCAAAATAATCAAACCACGTTGTTAAGAACGGACGGTCAAAGAACCAACTACCCACACCTGTGAACAACGCAATGGCAATACCTGATGCAATAATTTTGCGATAATTCACATCAAATCTGTCTGCAATCCAGTGTGAACCATTTGCCATATATTGCAAAATAAACGCAATCGCCGTTACTAGACCTGCAATAAAACCACCACCCGGTAAATTGTGACCTCGTAAGAAAATATAAGCAGACACCAATAATGCCAGTGGTAATAGACTTTGCGAAATACTCGACAGTAAGATTGGATAACGCTCTCTAGCCCATGGGCGCCCTTCGCTATCACTTGCCGGCATAAACAATGGCAGATTAATAAGTAATTTATAAATACCTAATGCGGCAATACCCAGTACGGTTATTTCTCCAAGGGTATCAAAGCCCCTGAAGTCAACTAAAATCACGTTTACAACGTTAGTACCGCCACCGCCTGTTTTAGCATTGGCAATAAAGAAATCAGAAATTGATTCAAGCGGTCTGGTCAACAGCGCGTAGCAGATACTGGCCACAACAACACCAACAGCAGAGGAAATCCCTAAGTCACGCAAGACACGCAATGAACTAGATTCTTTAGGGGTACGCTGCGGTAAAAAGAATAATGCGAGCATCAGTAGCATCACAGTGACAACTTCAACTGTTAACTGAGTCAGTGCTAAGTCTGGCGCAGAGAATCGAGTGAAAGCTACAGATACCATCAGACCTACAATTGAAATCATAATCAAAGATATCATTCGTGAACGATGCCAAATAACAGTGACAAGCGCACCGATAATTAACAGACCCGCGCCAATGGCGTTATGAAAATCAATAGGTGTTAATTCACTTGTGCCCGCAAGTTGTTGCATCTCAAACAATGGCCAACCAGCACACATCAAAACAACCACAATCATTACAAAAGCGTATCGTTGCAATGAACCATTTTCAATACGGTTAACTTTTGCTTGTGACCACTTGATCACAGAATACAGGCCTCGTTCAAAGCCTTTTTTAGCATTTAATGTCGGTAATGAAGCTTGGAAATGGAACAGGTGCTTACGTTGCACATAAATAAGCACACCACAGCAAGTAGCAATAAAGCTCATTAATAAAGGTAAGTTGAATCCATGCCATACCGAGAGCTTATAATCTGGAGCTGCATCACCAAGTACCGCATACGAAGCAGACGCTAAAATATCGCTCACAGCAAAGTGAGGGAACATACCCACTAATAAACATAACACCACTAAAATTTCGATTGGCACACGCATGTAACGTGGTGGCTCGTGTGGCTGTTTAGGTAAATCAATCGGGTCACCATTAAAGAACACGTCATGAATAAAACGTGCAGAATAAGCGACCGATAAAGCACCAGCTACAGTTGCTAAAACCGGAATGAGCCACGACATCGAACCTAGTACTTGCTGATGCAAGGTTTCAGCAAAGAACATTTCTTTCGATAAGAAACCATTTAACAATGGCACACCAGCCATCGCAGCCGCAGCAACCATTGCAAGCGTGGCAGTATAAGGCATAAAGCGCCACATACCGTTTAGTTTGCGCATGTCACGAGTCCCCGTTTCATGATCAATAATACCGGTTGCCATAAACAATGAGGCTTTAAACGTTGCATGGTTAATAATATGGAAAATCGCTGCAACCGTGGCAAGTTCAGTATCTAAACCAAGTAATAACGTGATAAGACCCAAATGACTGATGGTTGAATAAGCAAGTAAACCTTTTAAGTCATGCTTGAATAATGCGATATAAGCGCCAACCAATAAAGTAGCAAGACCAGTCATAGCAACCAAGATAAACCACGTATCAGTGCCTGCTAATGCTGGGTAGAAACGGGCAAGCAAAAAGATACCAGCTTTAACCATGGTAGCCGAATGTAGATAGGCACTCACAGGTGTAGGTGCAGCCATTGCATGCGGCAACCAAAAATGAAACGGGAATTGCGCCGATTTAGTAAACGCCCCCAAAAGCACCAATACTAACGCTACTTCGTAGAGCGCATGAGATTGAATGAGTGCTTTACTCGCTAAGATAACATCCAGATCATAACTACCAACGATGTCACCAATCAATAATAAGCCTGCCAATAGCGCAAGACCGCCCGCCCCTGTAATAGCAAGCGCCATGCGCGCACCCTTACGGGCTTCAGATTTATGCCACCAATAGCTAATAAGCAAAAAGGAACTAATACTGGTAAGCTCCCAGAATAGCCAAAGCTGGATAACATTATTCGACATTACTATTCCGACCATCGCGGTCATAAATAGCATTAAGTAGCAATAAAGCTTAGGCAGGGAGTCGTTATTACTTAAATAATAACGCGCATAGAAAATCACTAAGGTACCAATACCTAAGATCATGTATAAAAAAAGTAAGGTTAAACCATCAAGTCTAAAAGACACTTGCATGTTTAATAACGGGATCCACTCTGCGCTGTAGCGAATCATTTCACCAGAAAATACCGCAGGTGTGTACGAGAATACTATTCCAAGGGCAAGCAAAGGCGCTAGCATAGTCAAAGCGGTACTTTGATTACGCGTTAGTTTTGAGGTGCAGGATGAAATAACACTGCCGATTAAGGATAACAGGGGTATCCAGAGCAAAGTCATAATTAAGAGCCTTTTAGTGTCATAAGAATATCAATACTGCTGCTAGTTATAATTAGTTGCGTACTGTTCATTTGGATGGTTAAAAGTTGGCTTCAAAAAAAGCTTACAATGCGTATAGTTATACTGATCAGGGGCTATTTTGTCTATAGCAGCCACACCTATTCGCACAAGTTTTAACCACTTTACATACTAAAATAGCAATAAATTGACGATTAGTCAGAAAAACTATGTTTAGTTGAAGCCATTGTAATTGAAGGTTTTAAGCCCAAAAAAGCAAAGTAATCTAAAAATCGAACAGGCTTTGTTAAGGGCTGGTTAATTTGCTTTTGCCAAAGTTGTCGATACTGTTCAGACAGCCCCATTAACTGATACTGCATAATTGACCAATCAGGGCTTGGCTTATAGGCCAAATTATTATTACAAGCGATACTCTTTTGCCAGCCTATTGGAGGTTTAAGCTGACGCGCTATAAATAAATTTGGTGCAACATGACCCTGCTGCTGACATAGCCACTGCTGCTTTTGAGTTGGCAATGTGTATTCATCTTCAAAGCCATTAAAATGCATCAACTCATGTAAAAACACAGCATAAGGCTGTGTTGAATTAATATGCATTATTCCGCCACGCACGTTAGCACTGCCCTGTTCAGACATCATAACAATAAAATCAAATCCAGCGGGCCACGTGTAATCTTCTGCCTGATACCAATCACACTCCAGCACATTATCACTGCTGTTACATTGAAACTGGTCTGCTACATAAACAACTTCGCTAAAACAAAAACTGTTGAGCGAAGGTTCTGGCTTTGACTCGTAACGTTGCTTAAACAACTTCAGCGTAGCAATTCCATCAGCGTGATCAGTCATCATCAGCACATTAAAATGGCACTGTGGCTGTGCTTTCAATTCATTTAGCGATAACACAAATTGATGTTGTTCAGCATATTGAGGACTTATATTTGCTGTTGCCATGCCTTGTCGTAAATACCAAGATTGTTTGGCATTGCCATTTGGTAATTGACCGCTACGCCAAAGCATAGAAATAGCCTGCCATTGTTGATCCGCTGCCAGATAATCAGCTAAGCGTTGTTGCTGTAAAGGATTGAAGCTATCAAACCGAGTTTGCCACCATAATTGCGCAGCAGAGTAATCACCCTTTTGTAAAAATCGCATGGCAAGTTGATAGGTTGCATTAATATTTTTAAGTTCAGCGAGCCTTCGTAATTGCAGGGTTGAAAGTGTGTCCAATTGCGTGTTGAGGGCATTAGGCGCTAGGTGATAAATAGCAACGGCTTGGGAAGGTCTCTTCTGAGCGTAAAAAACGTAACTTGGAGAAAACAATGATACTGAGCTTGAAACACAGCCCAAGCTCAGTAAAGTAATAACCAGCAAATAAACACTAGCTCGCGTCTTCACCAGCCATTAACTCAAGTTCTAAGCGAGCGTATTTATATTCAACAAACTCATGCACATTGGTGGCAAGGGCAAGTCTAAAGTAATCAGCAGCCAAGTAATTATCACCTGTCGCTTGATGCATCTTAGCGAGGTAAAAATAGGCTTCACATAAGCGGTGTGCATACTCTTGTTCAGAGGTAACCCCTTCGATGATACCAGACAAGAATTCAAACTCACTGACATCGCCTAGATACAGTGCAAGTAACTGGTAACCCCATTGAGACTCGTCAACACCTTGTGCATTTGCTTTTAAGTCAATTAAGGCCTGTGCTTTATCGGCTTCTGATTGTGCTAAGTAAAGCCAAAGTACACGGTATGGGTCGCTTGGTGAGCGATTTAAAAACTGTTGCAAATCATCTTGAGCAAGTAACGGGCGATCAGCATAGTAGAGCGCAATCCCTCTGTTTAAATAAGCATATTCATGCTGCTCATTTAATTCTAGTGCTGAATCAAAAAACTCATAAGCTTGTTCATACTGTTGCATGAGTGTGTGGTGAATACCTAAAAAGTTATACACCTCAGCTAAATCAGGTTTAAGCTTAATCGCACGGTTAAAATCGATACGTGCCAGTGTCGACATGCCTAAGCTGTCAAATAATACACCGCGGTCATAATAAAGTTTGGCTTGTTGTTCTGCACTCAAATCTGCACGATTTAAAAGTTCAGAGTAGCGCGCAATCGTAATTTCATTGCGGAAATCAGGCAGTAGCGGCGCAGTAAATGGAACATTAACAATCGGAACTGACTCAGGTTGTGAGGTTGTTTGACACGCACTTAAAGAAAAAATAGCCACTGCGGTCAATGCTAAGTGTTTAAAAATCATTAAATTCCTTAATACCTGAATTTTCTGTAGACAAAATCGAAGCTAATAGGTTTCATTAAAGCATAAAAAAAGGGGCTAAACAGCCCCTTTTTCTTATAACCAGCAAATAACTGGCTACTCAATCATCATTAAGCGTCTTTTGGCTCTTCAGCTTTTTCTTCAGCAGCTGGTTCCATTGCTTCTTTGATGCTTAAACGTACACGACCTTGGCGATCTACTTCAAGAACTTTAACTTTAACTTCTTGGCCTTCGCTTAGGTGGTCAGTTACGTTGTTAACACGCTCAGTGCTGATTTGTGAAATGTGCACTAGACCGTCTTTACCCGGAAGGATATTAACGAACGCACCAAAATCAACGATACGTACAACTTTACCAGTGTAGATTGCACCTACTTCTAGTTCAGCAGTTAATTGCTCAATACGCTTAATAGCTTCGTTTGCACTCATGCCATCAGTTGCAGCGATCTTGATTGTACCGTCATCTTCGATTTCAATCGTTGTGCCAGTTTCTTCAGTAAGTTGACGGATAGTTGCGCCACCTTTACCGATAACTTCAGCGATTTTCTTAGCAGGGATTTGCATTGTGTAGATGCGTGGTGCGAACTGAGATAACTCTTCAGAAGGAGCAGAAATCGCTTCGTCCATAACACCTAAGATGTGTAAACGTGCAGCTTTCGCTTGTTTAAGCGCGATTTGCATGATTTCTTTAGTGATACCTTCGATCTTGATATCCATTTGTAGTGCTGTGATACCGTTTGAAGTACCCGCTACTTTAAAGTCCATATCACCTAAGTGATCTTCATCACCTAAGATGTCAGAAAGAACAACGAAATCGTCGCCTTCTTTAACTAGACCCATCGCAATACCAGCAACAGATGCTTTGATTGGTACACCAGCGTTCATAAGTGCTAGTGATGTACCACATACTGATGCCATAGACGATGAACCGTTTGATTCAGTGATTTCTGAAACAACACGGATTGAATATGGGAAGTCAGCTAGTGTTGGTAATACCGCAGCAATACCACGCTTAGCTAGGTTACCGTGACCGATTTCACGACGCTTAGGAGAACCTACAAAACCTGTTTCACCTACGCAGAACGGAGGGAAGTTATAGTGAAGCATGAAGTGATGCTTGTTAGTACCAGTTAAGTCGTCGATTAACTGTGAATCACGCTCAGTACCAAGTGTTGCAGTCACAAGTGCTTGCGTCTCACCACGAGTGAAGATTGCAGAACCGTGAGTACGTGGTAAAACACCCGTCATTACATCTAGTGCACGAACCATGTCTGGTTCACGACCATCGATACGCTTTTCACCAGCGATGATACGGCCACGAACGATTTCTTTTTCTAAAGAACCGAATAGTTTGCCAACTTCTTGTGTATCTAGCTCTTCGCCTTCAGCAAGTTCCGCTGTTAATTTAGCAACAACTTCTTCTTTCGCAACACCAAGTGCTTCTTTACGCGCTACTTTGTCAGTGATGCGGTAAGCTTCACCTACTTTTTCAGCAGCGATTGCAGAGATTTTCTCAGCAAGAGTTACGTTTTTCTCTGGTGCAGTCCAATCCCAAGCTGGTTTACCAGCTTCTGCTTTGAACTCGTTGATTGCGTTTATGATAGCTTGAGATTGCTCATGACCATAAACAACCGCACCTAACATGACGTCTTCAGATAGTGTTTCAGCTTCTGATTCAACCATAAGTACTGCGTTATCAGTACCAGCAACAACTAGGTCTAATTGGCTTTCTTCAAGCTCAGCTAGTGTTGGGTTAAGTACGTATTCACCGTTGATGAAACCAACACGTGCTGCACCGATAGGACCATTAAATGGAATACCAGAGATAGCAAGTGCTGCTGAAGTACCAATCATAGCAACCATGTCAGGTTGGATTTCTGGGTTAACAGAAACAACTGTCGCGATTACTTGTACTTCGTTTACGAAACCGTCTGGGAAAAGTGGACGAATCGGACGGTCGATTAGACGAGCGATAAGTGTTTCGCCATCGTTTGGACGACCTTCACGCTTAAGGAAACCACCAGGGATACGACCCGCAGCGTACATACGCTCTTGATAGTTAACTGTTAGTGGGAAGAAGTCTTGACCTGGTTGTGCATCACGCTTACCAACAACAGTAACTAATACTGAAGTGTCGCCAATGCTTGCTAGTACTGCGCCGTCAGCTTGACGAGCGATAGCACCTGTTTCTAGAGTCACAGTGTGTTGACCTAGTTGAAATTCTTTAATAATTGCTTGCACTTAAAAATGTCCTTTAAATGTAAAAGCAACTCAGAGCAGTGCTCCGAATTGGTAAAAAATAGTCCATCAAAGTACCAATTACAGTACTTAATTAAACTTAAGAAAAATTAATTAAGTACTACAATTGGCAATGATGTTTTTTCAATCACTTAGCAGATTTGCCTACTAAGATGTGCGCTAGTATACCTTTCATAAGCGCACAAAAAAAGGGGCTATATAGCCCCTTTTCTCGTAATCTAGTTCTTAGCGACGTAGGCCAAGCTCTTGGATTAACGCAGTGTAACGTGCAATGTCTTTACCTTTAAGGTAATCAAGCAGTTTACGGCGTTGGCTTACTTTGCGTAAAAGACCACGACGTGAGTGGAAGTCGTGCTTGTGATCAGCAAAGTGACCTTGAAGCTTGTTGATATCGAAAGTTAGAAGTGCAACTTGTACTTCAGGTGAACCAGTGTCGCCTTCAGCGCGTGCAAATTTAGCGATGATTTCAACTTTTTCTTGATTGCTTAGTGACATAGTAACTCCAAAAATTAATTTAAATTGTGTTTTAGCCGATCACTAATTCAGCCAAAACGATTGAGCGGGCGTATTCTACCAGCTTTAGTAATAACTACAAGGTAATCTTTACTCAGGCAATTGATTTGATAAACCGCGCTTTGATTTTAGGTGCCCATCTTTATGACGCTCACCAGTGCCAATAAACACGCCATCAGCCATAACTTTTACCACGCCATCAGGCACAGGTTTACCAATTACCACCGTTTGACCATGGCTAAACGCCACACCCTGCTCTTGTGTAATTTCAATCACAGGTAAATCAACCAGTGCGGTATCCATTGGCAAAAGTAGCTCATCTAGGTAGCTTGAAGGTGCCACATCATCTGCTTTTGCTTGCTGTAGCTTTTCTTCAAGTTGCTCAAGAGTGACCATTTTCTCACTAGGATAATGGCCCACAGCACTGCGATGTAACATGATAACATGTGCACCACAGCCTAGCTTTTCACCTAAGTCGTCAACAATTGTACGAATATAGGTACCTTTAGACACATGCGCCGTCATTTGCACTTCGTTGTTCGCTTCGTCAAACTCATCAAGCGTTAAACTAAATACATTAATTTTTCGACACTTGCGTGGCACTTCAATGCCCTCTCGCGCATATTTATACAAAGGCTGACCTTGATATTTAAGCGCTGAATACATTGAAGGATATTGATCCGACTCACCTATAAAACTGGCAATTTGCTCAGCTAATTGCTCACGCGTAACTGATACTTCACGCGTCTCAACGATTTCACCATCTGAATCAGAGGTGGTAGTTCGCTCGCCAAGTTTTGCGCGTACAACATAAGTTTTGTCTGTATCAAGCAAAAACTGGGTAAACTTAGTCGCTTCACCAAAACAAATTGGCAGCATACCCGTTGCAAGCGGATCAAGCGCACCTGTATGGCCTGCTTTTTGTGCAAAGTAAATACCCTTTGCCTGCTGCAATGCTTTGTTTGATGAAATACCTTGCGGCTTATTAAGTAATAAAATGCCGTCAATAGCACGACCTTTACTGCGTCTAGCCATTAGTCTTTAGTGCCTTCTTCGCTATCATCTTCGTTTACATGCTTGGCATTATCTTCACGAATAACTGAGTCAACCAAGTTTGAAATACGCATACCTTCCATTAGCGAGTTGTCGATTACAAATCGTAACTCAGGCATGATGCGCGCACGAATGCGTTTACCTAATAAAGAACGAATATAACCCGTTGCTTCATTTAAGATTTTAGCGCTTTGCTTGGCTTTATCTTCATCATCAGTATTAAACACTGTGATAAATACTTTTGCATAAGATAAGTCGCGAGATACCTCAACCGCAGACACTGTCACCATGCCTAAGCGTGGATCTTTGATTTCGCGTTGAAGAATAACAGCAATCTCTTTTTGAATTTGCTGAGCAACACGATCAGTGCGAGAAAATTCTCTCATTTCATTTCACTCTAAAATAATAACTTATTGATGTTAAACAATAAGTTAATTTAATTACGAATACACAAATGGGGGCTAGGCCCCCATTTAAAATAGTGACTTAAACGAAATTAAAGTGAACGTTGTACTTCAACCGTCTCGAATACCTCGATTTGGTCGCCAACTTTAACATCGTTGTAGTTCTTAACGCCGATACCACATTCCATACCGTTACGTACTTCTTGTACGTCATCTTTAAAGCGACGTAGTGACTCAAGTTCACCTTCATAGATAACCACGTTATCACGAAGTACACGGATAGGCGCGCTACGCTTAACGATACCTTCAGTAACCATACAACCTGCGATTGCACCAATCTTAGGTGACTTGAACACGTCACGAACTTCAGCAAGACCAATGATCTCTTGCTTAAATTCTGGAGCAAGCATACCTGACATCGCTTGTTTAACTTCTTCAATCAGGCTGTAGATTACGCTGTAGTAACGTAAGTCTAGGTTTTCTGACTCAATCACTTTACGAGCTGAAGCATCAGCACGTACGTTAAAGCCAACAACGATTGCGTTAGATGCCGCAGCAAGCGTTGCATCAGTTTCAGTGATACCACCTACACCTGAACCAACAATCTTCACTTTAACTTCATCAGTAGAAAGCTTAGTTAGTGAATCAGCAATCGCTTCAATCGAACCTTGTACGTCAGCTTTAAGTACGATGTTAACTTCTGAAACATCGCCTTCCGTCATGTTAGTAAACATGTTTTCAAGCTTCGCTTTTTGTTGACGAGCAAGCTTCACTTCACGGAATTTACCTTGACGATAAAGTGCTACTTCACGCGCTTTACGCTCATCTTTAACAACAGTAGCTTCATCACCCGCAGCAGGGATACCAGATAGACCTAAAATCTCAACTGGGATAGATGGACCTGCAGACTTGATGTCTTTACCGTTCTCATCTTTCATCGCACGTACACGGCCATATTCAAGACCACAAAGTACGATATCACCTTGGTTAAGCGTACCAGACTGAACTAGGATTGACGCAACTGGACCACGGCCTTTATCAAGACGTGACTCAATTACAACACCTGCCGCCATGCCTTCTGCTGGTGCAGTAAGTTCTAAGATCTCAGCTTGCATTAATACAGCTTCAAGTAAGTCATCGATACCTAAACCAGTTTTTGCAGAGATGTGTACAAATTGCGTATCACCGCCCCACTCTTCAGGGATAACGTCTAACTGAGCTAACTCGTTCTTAACGCGATCTGGGTCGATACCTTCTTTATCCATCTTGTTAACTGCGATGATTAAAGGAACGCCTGCAGCACGGGCGTGCTGAACCGCTTCTTTAGTTTGTGGCATTACACCATCATCCGCAGCAACAACTAGAATAACGATATCTGTTGCTTTCGCACCACGAGCACGCATTGATGTAAACGCGGCGTGGCCCGGAGTATCTAAGAATGTGATCATGTGACCATTTGTTTCAACGTGGTATGCACCAATGTGCTGAGTAATACCACCGGCTTCGCCAGAAGCAACTTTTGCTGAACGAATGTAATCAAGTGTTGACGTTTTACCGTGGTCAACGTGACCCATTACTGTCACAACCGGTGCACGAGGAATGGCTTTACCTTCTTCGCTACGGTCGCTTAGTACTTTCTCTTCTAATTCGTTTTCTTTAACGATGATAACCTTGTGGCCCATTTCTTCAGCAACTAGTTGTGCTGTTTCTTGGTCGATCACTTGGTTGATGGTAACCATGTCACCCATCTTCATCATTGTTTTAACAACTTCAGCACCTTTAACCGCCATACGTGATGCAAGCTCTGCAACAGTGATTGTTTCACTGATACGAACTTCGTTTTTCACGTCAGCCGTTGGTTTTTGGAAACCATGTTGTAAAGACGTTGGTGCTTTAAGCTTGCCTTTTTTGCCTTTAGGACCAACAGGCATTTTCTCTTTTTGAGGTCCTTTTTTCTTTTTCTTACGACGAGCGCTTTGCTCTTCACGTGCATCAGACTCATCTTCTGCTTCACGTGCGTAAGTTGAAGTTGTAAGGTGGTGATCAGCGTTTTCTTCACGCTGCTTACGCTCTTCTTCTTCCTTTTTCCAGCGAGCTTCATTTTCTTCAGCTAGCTTTCTTGCCTCTTCTGCTTGACGTTTCGCTTCTTCTTCAGCTTTTCTCAATGCGGCCTCTTCTGCTTCTTTTTGCAGACGCTCAGCTTCGGCGCGATCTTTTTCAGACTTAGCACTTTGCTCTGGGGTCATCTGCTTCTGTTTCGCTTTACGCTCAGCTTCAGCTTTGCGTTTAGCCTCTTCTTTGGCTTTACGGTCAGCTTCTTCTTTCGCTTTACGTTCTGCCTCTTGTTTCGCTTTAAGCTCCTCAGCTTCTTGCTGGGCTTTAAGCTCTGCTGCCTTACGGGCAGCTTCTTCTGCAGCTAAACGCTCTTCTTCTTGCTGTTGCTCAATGGCGCTTTTCTTAACATAAGTACGAGTTTTACGTACTTCAACTTGGACAGACTTTGCTTTACCTGTTGAGCCAGTCACGCTAAGCGTGCTTTTGCTTTTACGTTGCAAAGTCATGCGGGCTGGGCCTTCAGAACCCGTACCGCCATGCTGCTTGCTCAAGTGGTCAAGTAACGTCGACTTTTCAGACTCAGTTACCATATCACCTGCTTTTTTAGAAATACCGGCTTGCTCAAGCTGCTGTAGTAGTTTATCAACAGTTGTACCAATATCTCCGGCTAGTTTTTCAACATTTACTTCTGCCATAGTGTGTAATACCTCCGTTAATAAATTACTCTTCTGCGAACCAACAAATGTTACGCGCAGCCATAATTAGCTTGCCAGCTTCTTCTTCTGAAAGTTCAGTGATATCCACTAACTCATCAATACCTTGCTCTGCTAAATCTTCTAGTGTTACTACACCTTTACTTGCCATAACAAATGCAAGGTGACGCTCAAGACCTTCAAGTGCAAGTAAGTCCTCTGCAGGCTCTGCACCTTCAAGGCTTTCTTCTGTCTTAAGCGCTTTTGTTGTTAACGCGTCTTTTGCACGTGAACGTAAGATATCAACTGTTTCTTCATCTAAACCGTCGATTTCTAAGAATTCTGATGCTGGAACGTAAGCAACTTCTTCAAGTGTTGAGAAACCTTCGTTGATAAGTAATGTTGCAAACTCATCATCAATATCTAGGTACTCAGTGAATAAGTTGATTAGTTTATCAGACTCAGCTTCATTCTTTTCACGCATTTCATCAACTGTCATTACGTTTAATTCCCAGCCAGTTAATTGGCTAGCAAGACGTACGTTCTGACCGTTACGACCGATTGCTTGCGCTAGGTTATCTGCTTCTACAGCGATATCCATTGAATGCGTGTCTTCGTCCATTACGATTGACGCAACTTCTGCTGGTGCCATCGCATTAATAACGAATTGAGCTGGGTTGTCATCGTAAAGAACGATATCAACACGCTCACCGCCAAGCTCTGTAGAAACAGCTTGTACACGTGCACCACGCATACCAACACACGCACCCACAGGGTCAATACGTTTGTCGTTTGATTTAACAGCGATCTTTGCACGAGAACCAGGATCACGCGCCGCAGCACGTAATTCAATCATTTCTTCGCCAATCTCTGGCACCTCAATGCGGAATAACTCCATTAGCATCTCAGGCTTAGAACGTGTAACGAACAATTGTGCTCCACGTGCTTCTGGTTTTACTTCGTAAAGTAAACCACGAATACGGTCACCCGGACGGAAGTTTTCACGCGGTAGCATGTCGTCACGGTAAATAACCGCTTCAGCATTGTTACCTAGGTCAAGGATAATAGCATCACGTGTTGCTTTTTTTACAACACCTGTTACTAATTCACCTTGTTGATCTTTATATTCTTCAACAACAAGTGCGCGCTCAGCTTCACGTACTTTTTGTACGATAACTTGCTTCGCCATTTGCGTTGTAATACGGTCAAATTTAATTGATTCGATTTGCTCTTCAACGTAATCACCAAGTTGTAAAGACGGGTCTTCAACTTGTGCTGCTTCTAATGTGATTTCGCTGTAAGGATGTTCTAATGAACCATCTTCAAGAACTTCTGCAATTTTCCAACGACGGAATGTATCGTAATTACCTGTTTTACGATCAATTGCTACGCGAACATCAATTTCGCCATCGTGTTTTTTCTTTGTAGCAGTCGCTAATGCGAACTCTAACGCTTCAAAAATCTTTTCTTTTGGAACCGCTTTCTCATTGGAGACGGCTTCAGCAACCAATAATATTTCTTTTGCCATGGGTTATGCCTCGCTTGCCCTATTCCTTCGCACTCGAATTAAAACTTTGCGATGATGTTCGCACGTTCGATATTACTAAGCATAATCATATGCTCAGTGCCATCTGCCGAAAGTGTGATCATATCACTGCTAACTGATACTAAGTCGCCTTTAAAGTTACGACGACCATCTTGTGGAAGCTTAGTACGCACGCGTACTTCTTCTCCTTGCGCCTTCTCGTAATGATCTTGTTTGAATAATGGACGATCAACACCAGGAGACGACACTTCCAAATCATATTCATTTGTAATTGGATCTTCGACATCCAAAATTGCGCTAACTTGACGACTTACGTCGGCACAATTGTCAACCGTAATCCCTGCATCGTGATCGATATAAACACGTAATGTAGAGTGGCGACCAGCTTGCACAAACTCAAGACCATGTAACTCAAAGCCTAACATTTCTACGGCTGGTGAGAGCATGGTTACTAAATCTTGCTCAAGTTTTGTCACGAAAATCCTCCATACAAACAAAAAAAGGGCATAAAGCCCTGAAATACTGAGTTTAATGATGATTAAAACACATCATGCTAGACCAGATACAACAACGCCCCGAACCAAGCGGGGCGTCACACCTAAAGCATAAAACTGTGTGGCCTAGGGCCAAGCTTGGTTGCGAGTCAAATATCTGACTAAATTAAACTAGATAGCCTAAACGCAAAACGCGCATTACCCAGAATGCGCGACTTCATACAGTAAATTAATTACTGAGCACACTAAGCGCATTTTAAATGCCTTAGTATGTAGTTGGTTGCGGGAGCCGGATTTGAACCGACGACCTTCGGGTTATGAGCCCGACGAGCTACCAGGCTGCTCCATCCCGCGCCAATCGATATTAAAGTAAATTACTTAATATCATCTAATCGAGTATTAACACCTCAATTCAATGGCGGCCATTATAAGCATGTAGCGCTCAATTAGCAACCTTCCAGCATGAATTAGTTAGACTATTTTTTACCTAAAAATTTTATGACAGCATTGTCATAAAATTTATTGTTTTATTAAATCTGGTCTATATTAAGTCATATAATAAGAACAACCTATAGCCAAGACTATATAAGTGAGCTGCGATGAGTTTATCCACTGCACAAAAAAGGCTTTTACAGCAAAACATTAAACATTTAAAACCTAATTTCCATCAATTTACTTTACAGTTCCACACACTGGCAAATAAGCACAGTTTACACATGACCCTGCCCAGTCAAGAAAGTATTAATAGGCGTAGTTATCTGCTTTTTTGTGCTTTGAATAAAGTTGTCATGCACTTAGATGATTTGAAACAAGTAACACCTTTCATAGAATACTTAGCCAACAACCTCAGTTTTTTAAACGTAACAAGTCAAGATATAGATAATTTAACGAATGCTTTTATGAAAACCGTTGAATCAATGCAAGAACCTATGAGTGAACAACTTAAAGATGCGTGGCAATTAGCAACTCGCCTTTTTGCAAATATCGTTAAGTGCTATTTGTTTTCATACAGCAATGTCATACCACTGCAAGATAATTTCGCAGTAAGAAGAACTTCATAATTTAACCAGCTCATTACTCAATCTGTCTAATTGGCGTTGTTCTACCGCAATTAGAGTATTGTACTTTTTAGTTACTGCACTCATTTTGGCGGACAACGCATAATCTTTATTCTCAGTACTAAGATTAATTGCCTGTTTATCAGCTTGCTGTTGTAATTTGGCTATCTGTTGATTCAATTCATCGTAATAGCTGTCTATCTTGTTCTTGTGTTCAGTCATTTTTCGCTTTATCTGTTCACTGCGAATATAGCTATCAATCTCGGTGTTTTCAGTCTTTGATAGCGTTGACTCTAAGCTAGCTTGCTCTGCATTTAATCTATCAATATTACGTTGTTCATTATCGATTAATAAATTATAACGCTCTGAAACAGCAGTCATTTGTTCAGCAACTGCGGCTGCCTTTTTTGCTCCAAATGAAGAGCGAAAGTACTCATCTGCCTGATTATTCAATGCAGCTATTTCACTATTTAATCGCGCGGTATAGGTATCTATCTTATCGAAATGCTCAGCCTTTTTCACAGCGATTTGTTTCAAACGAATATATCTATCAAGCTCATCATTTTGCTTAGCAAGTGCGACAGGTTTAGGTACTGAGTTAGGGTTAGTTTGAAGCTGATGGTCTTCGATAACTATCAGCTTTGCATCAACACCACATGGTTGCTGACTAAATTCAACAGTACCATCATGCTCGCACTTGTAAATGGCCGCATTTGCAATTGAACTTGCCAACACCCCTGTGATGGCAATTACTAATTGAATGACATTATTGTTCATATTTCACCTTCCGTAGTGGTGTACATCAATTAAATGGTAACACCCTAATAGCTATTCATACTCTATAATAGATCGATATTCAGGTTTACGTCGTAAAGAATAATTTACCTCAGACTGGGTATAGACAGCGTGCAATTTTCTACCATCCGATTTATTTTTGGCGACCAGCTAAACGCCAACCACAGCTGGTACAAAGAGCAAGATCAACAACATATACTATATGTTGTTGCCGAATTAAAACAAGAAACAAACTATGTGAAGCACCATATCCAAAAGGTAGCTGCATTTTTCGCAGCCATGGAAAACTTTGCTAAGGCGCTTGATAAAGTCGGGTTAAATTGCCTACACCTTACGCTTGATGATACAAAAGATGACAGCACCTTGTGTGAATTATTGACCCGACTGGCCAAACACTATCAGTGCAACACTATTGAATATCAATACCCTGATGAGTTCAGACTAAAAAAACAAATGTCAGAATTTGCTGAGCAAAGTGATTTAGACGTCAAAGGCTTCGATACAGAGCACTTTCTACTGCCGTTTGAAGATATAAGTACGCACTTTAAAAAAGATAAACACGTCAAAATGGAATTTTTCTATCGTGCAATGCGAAAGCGCTTTAATATTCTCATAGACGATAATCAACCTTGCGGCGGGCAATGGAATTTTGACCAGCAAAACAGAAATAAGTTAAAACAAAACGACCTTGATAAAATCCCAGCTCCATTATGTTTTAGCCATGACGTGAGCCACATCTTAAAACGTATCGAAAAACATAAAGTAAATACCTTCGGCGAATGCGGAAAAACTTTGCTGTGGCCAACTACACGTAATGATGCCAAACAACTGCTGCGTTTTTTTTGTGAAAACCTGCTGCCCCATTTTGGCCAATTTCAAGACGCAATGACCTGCAATTCACAGCATCAATGGTCTTTGTATCATAGCCGCTTGTCATTTGCTCTTAACACCAAGATGCTACATCCGATGCAAGTCATTAAACAAGTGTTAGACACCTACGAGCAACATACTGATGATATAGATATTGCGCAAGTTGAAGGATTCATTAGACAAATCCTCGGCTGGCGCGAGTATGTAAGAGGGATTTACTGGCAGAATATGCCTCAATACAGTGAAAAAAATCACTTAAATGCACAGCGTTCTCTACCAGAGTATTTTTGGCATGGTAAAACAAACATGAATTGTATGCAGCATGCCATCAAACAAAGCCTTGAAACAGCGTATGCCCATCACATACAACGCTTAATGGTCACTGGGAATTTTTGCTTATTGACCGCAATCGAGCCAACTGAAGTTGATGCATGGTATCTAGGTATTTACATCGATGCTATTGAATGGGTTGAAATGCCCAATACTCGGGGAATGAGTCAGTTTGCTGATGGTGGTTTAATTGCCACTAAACCCTATGCTGCTAGTGGCAATTACATTAATAAAATGAGTGATTACTGCAAACACTGCAGCTACAAAGTAAAAGAGAAAACCACTGACGATGCGTGTCCATTTAACAGTTTATATTGGCACTTTATGTTAGAGCATGAGGAACAGTTATCGCAAAACCCACGGATCGGTATGATCTATAAAAACTGGTATAAACAAGATGAAGCTCTTCAGCAAGCGACGCTTGAGCGAGCCAACTGGTGTTTAAATAATTTAGAAAAGCTGTAATAAAAAAGCCGCCTCAATTGAGGCGGCTTATTACTAACAAATAACTAGGGAAACAATGCTTTGTTGATAAGTATAAAATTACTTATTCTCGAGTAATTTACCATTACCAATTTCGATTTTACGTGGTTTCAGCGCTTCTGGAATTTCACGTTGTAAATCGATACTTAGTAAGCCGTTTTCAAGGTCAGCGCCTAGTACTTTAACGTGGTCGCCTAATTGGAACTTACGTTCAAAGTTACGCTCAGCAATGCCTTGATGAATGAACTTACGCTCTGCATTGTCTTCTTTGTCAGCTTTTGTGCCACTGACTTTTAATGTGTTGTTTTCTGACTCGATGGTCAATTCACTTTCACTAAAACCGGCTACAGCCATAGTGATACGATATTTGTCTTTATCGAGTGCTTCGATGTTATACGGAGGAAAACTTGGCTGCTTGTCTGTACGAGCTGCCGCATCCATTAATGATGCTAAATGATCGAAGCCGATGAATGAACGATAAAGTGGTGATAAGTCTACTGTACGCATAATTATATCCTCATATTTAAGCGATATTTTGTTAGTGCTCTTCTATTGAACCAGCGCTAACAAAGTTAAATTAATAATATATATTTCAATTACTTTAGTTTGTTTGGGACCCATCAGGCGTCCTCACTAAACTATTTATGGGCGGGTAAATTCTTTTCAAGATTTTTAGCAAAAAAAATTGCAATTTTTTTAAATTAAATGAAAGTTAAGTGCTCTCAAACTGGTCTGAATAAGTTGATTTTAAAGGGCTAACCACGTAAAAAATAACAATGAAAAAAAATCTAACTTTTTTAAAAAAATTTTTAAGTGTGCTAAAAAATGTCGTGTTAATGGCAGTCATTGTGTATGCCGTGACCACATTTCAGCAGCGAAATTTACTCTCAACTGATAAAACCCCTGCCCCCTATTTTAATTTGGCCACGTTAAAAGACCCGACACAGCGGATGACCATTGCGCAATTGCAAGGAAAGCAAACAGTGGTGTATTTCTTTGCGCCATGGTGCTCAATTTGCCGCTACAGTATGCCAAATTTAGAAACTGCCTATCAGCAAGGTAAGTTAAATGCGATAGCGATTGCCCTCGATTATGAGAATATTACTGAAGTAAAACAGTTTACTGATTCACTCGAATTAACCATGCCTGTGTTACTTGGCAGTAAAAGTACAGGCCAAGATTATAAAATCAGTGCCTACCCAACTTATTATGTTATTGATGAGCAGCTGGCTATCACTGCGCATTCTATGGGTTACTCAACAGAGCTTGGCCTCAGAATCCGCACACTTGATTAGCTCAATCACATTTGCTGAGAAAAAATAGAACAGTACAATCGATTTTATGCACTGTTTTTATTCATTGAATTCGTTAAGATGATAACCAGATAAACCATCGAGGAGAGCGATATGTTAACTGTAATTTTTGGCCGTGAAGGCTGCCCATACTGTGTACGTGCAAAAGACGTTGCTGAAAAACTAGCTAATGAGCGTGATGATTTTAAATACCGCTATATCGATATCATCAAAGAAGGGATCAGCAAAGCAGATTTAGAGCAGTCTGCTGGCAAACCTTGCCCAACCGTACCACAGATTTTTATTGACCAAGCCCACATTGGTGGCTTCACTGAGTTCGAAGCATACGCTAAAGAAAATTTAGGGTTATATCAATAAATTGTAAACGTGGTTGATTTTTGCAAATTTAAATTGATTAAATTATGACCAACATCAACCACATACAAATTAGTTGTAATTTATACAAGCAATTGCCTTGTATTTCCTATACAATGCGCGCCTCTTTAAATTCGTTGAGGCGTATTAATGTCAGAACCAGTCACGTTTGAATCTCTAAATCTTTCTCCTGCAATCCTTAAAGCAGTTGAAGAGTTGGGTTACAAGACTCCATCTGAAATCCAAGCTCAATGTATACCGTTATTGCTAGAAAGAAAGGACGTACTGGGACTAGCGCAAACGGGTACAGGTAAAACAGCAGCATTTGCACTGCCGTTACTAAATAATATTGACCCGTCTGTGAAGCAGCCACAGATCCTTGTTTTAACGCCTACGCGTGAACTTGCGATCCAAGTAGCTGAGGCATTCGAACAATATGCTAAGCATACTCGTGGTGTGGAAGTTTTAGCCCTATATGGTGGCCAAAGCTACAGCATCCAACTAAGTGCACTTCGTCGTGGCGCGCAAATCATTGTTGCAACGCCGGGCCGCTTAATTGACCACATTAACCGTGGCACTATCAAGTTTGAGAGCTTACAAGCCCTTGTTCTTGATGAGGCAGACGAAATGTTACGCATGGGCTTCATTGATGATGTAGAAAGCATCATGGAGAAAACGCCACGTGAAAAGCAAACATGTCTTTTCTCTGCGACCATGCCTAAGCAAATCCAAAATATTAGCAGCAAGTACATGAATGAGCCTGAGCAAGTTCATATTTCTGCTCGTAACTCAACTGTATCAACAGTTGAGCAAGTATTTTGGAATGCACATGTACACAAAAACAAAGCAATCGTTCGCTTCTTAGAAGCTGAAGAATACGATGGTGCAATTGTTTTCGTACGTACGCGTAACGACACGGTACAGTTAGCTGAATTACTTGAGCGCGAAGGTTTCTCTGCGGCACCACTTAATGGTGACATGAACCAACAAGCACGTGAACGTACAGTAGACCGTTTGAAAAACGGCCTAGTTGATATCGTTATTGCAACAGACGTTGCTGCACGTGGTCTTGATGTAGACCGTTTAAGCTTAGTTATCAACTACGATATCCCGCAAGACTCTGAAGCCTACGTTCACCGTATCGGCCGTACAGGTCGTGCAGGTCGTACAGGTAAAGCGATTCTTTTCGTAAAACACAACGAGCGTTATTTACTTAAAAATATCATTCGTCATACGAAATCAGAGATCGCACAAGTTGATTTGCCAACTGCAAAAGTCGTTGAAGAAAAGCGTATTAAAGCACTTCAAGACAAGTTAACAATTGCGCTTGAAAACAAAGACATTACGTTCTTTAATCAAGTAGCTGCTAACATGGCTGAAAAACTTGAGTTAAGTACTGAAGACTTAGCAGGTGCGTTACTTTGTTTAGCGCAGCAACAATCACCAATCAAGGTTGAAGAAGTTAAAGTTCAACCGCGTGGCGAACGCAGCGAACGTGGCGACCGTCGTCGCAACGAACGTGGTGATCGTGGTGGTGAGCGTTCTGCACGCGAGCGTAAACCTCGTGAACCGCGCGAGCCGCGTGAGCGCAACAGCCGCAGCATGGGTCCTATGGATACTTACCGTATCGAAGTAGGTCGCGAGCACGGTGTACAAGTTAAAAACATTGTTGGTGCGATTGCTAACGAAGCTGATATCTCAAGCAAGTTTATTGGTGATATTCGCTTACACGACAGCCACAGCACAGTACAGTTACCACAGAACATGCCAAAAGATGTGCTTGATCACTTCCAAAAGGTATTTATCTGTAAACGTCCTATGAATATGACGCTAACACAAGACCAAGGTCCTGCTGCTCCTCGCGCAGAACGCCCAAGTGGTGACCGTGGTGATAAAAAGCGTAACTTCAAAGACCGTGGTGAAAAACGTGGTGGCCCTCGTAAAGAGCGTCGTCCAGTGAGCTTCACAGCTAACTAATTGAAGCTGTAAGCTGTAAGCTGTAAGCTGTAAGCTGTAAGCTGTAAGCTGTAAGCTGTAAGCTGTAAGCTGTAAGCTGTAAGCTGTAAGCTGTAAGCTGTAAGCTGTAAGCTGTAAGCTGTAAGCTGTA